>JADFOF010000026.1 GCA_022563015.1 Planctomycetota bacterium | reverse complement strand
ATCTCATCGGAAGCCGCGAGGGCGTTGATGGTCAAGAGCCCCAGCGAGGGCGGACAGTCGAGCACAATGTAGTCGTAGTCGGGCGCGATGCGATCGAGCGCGAAGCGGAGGCGGCGAGTGCGATCCGGCTTGAGCGAGAGTTCACCCTCGACCGCGGCCAGATCGGTCTCGCTGGCGATGATGTCGAGGTTGGGCCTGGCCTGTGTGACGACCGCTCTCGGGTCGAGGTTTGGGTCGCTCAGCAGATCGTACACGGTGCCGGGGTGCGTGTCGGTGTGGATGCCCAGATGGAGCGTGGCGTGGGCTTGCGGGTCCAGGTCGAGGATCAGGACGCGATTGCCCATGCGGGCCAGTGCCGCGGACACATTCACCGTAGTGGTGGTCTTGCCCACACCGCCCTTCTGGTTGATCATCGCGATCCGTCGCGTGTGGGTCGGGCCTTGGGGATCCATGCGCTGAGTATAGTGCGCGGCGTGCGAGGGGAAATCGGCCGGTTACTTCCGGGTTGTGGGCCGGGCGGGCTGGATGGGATCCGGCCCGGGTGTGTGCGGGGAATCGGCGGGCGCGTCGCCATGCCCGGGCGCGTCGCCGCGCTCCAGGGCGGTCTGTGCTCGCGGCCACCACGTTCGTCTGGCGATGACCAGTGCGCCCAGGGCGATGATCGCCGTGAGCGCCATCGTGGCGAGGTACACGATCGGCGCGCTGTTGATCCGGGCGAGGGTGACGCCGAGCACCACGAGCACCAGGCCGAACCCGTACAGCATGAGCACCGCGCCCCGAACGCCGAATCTGCGCTCGAGCATATGGTGCAGGTGGTCGGTGTCGGCCTCGCTGAGCTTTTTGCCGGTCAGCTTGCGGCGGATGATGGCGAGCACGGTGTCGATGATCGGGATGCCGTAGATGATGAGCCCGGCGACGACCAGGTGGGTCTGGCCGTGCTTGCCGCCGAGCATGAGCACCAGGACGATCGTCGAGTATCCGAGCAGGAGCGACCCACAGTCGCCGAGGAAGATTGACGCGGGCCTGAAATTGTGCGGGAGGAAGCCCAGGCACGCGCCCATCAGGGCCATTCCCAGGACGATCTGCTGGGCGTTTCGCGGGTCGCTGTCCAGGACGGCGAACGAGACGGCGATGATGGTGAGTCCCAGTGCCGCGATGGCGGTGACGCCGCTGAGCAGCCCGTCAAGCCCGTCGGTCAGGTTCGACGCGTTGCACGCTCCGAGGACGAAGACCGCGATGATGGCGGTGCCGGTCCAGTAGATGAGATCGAAGAAGAGCCCGCCACCGACGAACGGAATGGCGTCCGGCAGCGCGATGAACCAGCCGATGGTCTTGACTCCTTGCGGAGAAGTAACCGTATCCACGCCGAGGTGTTCGAGCGGCAGGAGGAGTCCGGCGGCGACGCGCACGCCGACGTCGTTGACGGCCAGGGCGGCGGCGGCGACGAGCTGTCCTGCAATCTTGATGCGCGGGCTGATGTGAATGATGTCATCCAGGAGCCCGACCATCATGATGACGAACATCCCGAGGATGACGCTCATGGGGATCGCCAGGTCGAGGATCCCCTCTTCGCGCATGGTTGACGGGTGGAAGTCGATGAAGCCGATGCCGACCGCCGCGAAGTAGCTCATCACGATTCCGGCCATCAGTCCGAGGAAGACCGCCACGCCTCCCATGTACGCCACAGGTCGCCGATGCACCTTTCGATCGTCGGTCGGGTGGTCGATGATGCCGTTGGCGAGTGCGAGGCGGCGCATGAGCGGCGTGGCCAGCAGCGTGACGACGAACGCGGTGACGAGAACGGCGACATAGCCCTGCGCGACGCTCAGAAACGTTGCATCGGCGGCGAGCGACGCCTGCGCCACGCGCTCGATACCTGCGGAAACGACTGCATCGTGCCCGCCGGCGACGGAGACGGGCAGGATCACGGCTGGTTCCCCGGTGCGGCGTCGCGGATGTGCGCCGCCAGATCGAGGATCGTTTCCGCGAGCGGGATCCTGGGCTGAAACTCGATGGCGTCGCGGATCCGGGAGAGATCCGGCTGGCGTTGCATGAGGTCCTCGAACCCGGATTCATAGGCGGATTCGTACGGGATGAACCGCTTGCCCGACGCCGAGCCGGTCACCTCGATCACGAGGTCCGCCAGCGCGCTGATTGAGATGGGCTGGTCGCTGCCGAGGTTGAAGACCCGGCCCCGGCAGCGCGATTCGCTCACCATCACCGGCAGCGTGCGTGCGACGTCGCGCACGTCGCAGAAGCACCGCGTCTGTTCGCCGTCGCCGAACACGGTCAAGTCCTCGCCCAGCAGCGCGTCGCGCACGAATCGCGGCAGGACCATGCCGTACTCACCCACCTGACGCGGCCCGACGGTGTTGAAGAAGCGTGCGATGGTGATTGGGCAGGCATGTCTGGCGTGGTAGGCCAGGGCGAGATACTCGTCGATCGCCTTGCTGCACGCGTAGGACCAGCGCCCGATGGTGGTCGGGCCGTACAGCACGTCGTCGTCCTCGGCGAAGGGCGCCTTCACGCCCTTGCCGTAGACCTCCGAGCTTGAGGCGATGAAGGTGGCGGCGGGGTGCTCGGGCGCGGCTCGATCAGCGACGAATCGCAGCAGGGCGGCGGTCTGCTCGATGTTGGTGTGAATCGACCGGATCGGCTCATTGATGACAAGCTGGACGCCGACAGCGGCGGCCAGGTGGTAGACCTCGTCGAAAACCTCGCCGGGCCCGAAGGATTTGAGTGCAGCGTCGACGGAGGCCTCGATGAACCGCAGGTTGGGGTGCGCGTCGGGCAGGTTTGATCTATTTCCGGTGGACAGGTCGTCCACGACGGTGACGCGATCGCCGCGCTGGAGGAGCAGATCGACGAGGTGCGAACCGATGAACCCGGCGCCGCCGGTGACGAGGGTGCGCTGGTTCATCGCCGAGCCATGTCGGCCGGACATGGGGCTCGTTGTCTGGTGCGGGCCTGTCACGCGGTCTCCGGGCGGGGTTGGAGGGGACGCCGGAGCGTCGCAGCGCTTCACTGCGAGTTCTGATAGCTGTGCGATTGCTGGATGTTTCGGCGGAAGTAACCTCCGGCGGCGGAGCGGACGGCGTTGATGACGACACCCACAAACGCGGCGTGCTGGTCGCCGAACTCACGACGCAGACGCTCGACGAGCCCCCGCTTGGCGTCGAAGGCGCGGACGACGAGCAGCACGGCGTCGCAGCGGTCGGCCAGGGTCATGGCGTCGCCGGACACGATCGCGGGCGCCACATCGATGAGCACGAGATCGTAGGCGCTGGCGGCGTTTCCGAGGGCATCGGTGATGCGATCGGATGCCAGCCGCTCGATGCCGCGGCTCGCCTCCGTGCCGCAGGCCAGCACATCCAGGCCGGTGGTGCCGGTCGGTTGCGTCGCGTCCTGAAGCGAGCAGGCGCCGGCCAGCACGTCGGTCAGGCCCGGGGCGTCCTTGATCCCGAAGACCTTGTGCAGGGACGGACGGCGGAAGTTGCAGTCGATCAGCAGAACCTTGCGGTCTGCGTTGGCCGCGCACACGCCGAGGTTTGACGCCAGCGAGGTCGCGCCGGCGCCCGGGGTGGCCGGCACAATGAGCAGGGTCTTGTGCGAGCCTGACTTCATGCGCTCGAACACTGCGGCTCTGATCTGCCTCGTTCGCTCGGCGATGACGCCGCGCGGCTCGTCTCGGAAGGCGGTCTCGAGCACCGCCGGTGCGGACGGATCCTCGCTCAGGTGAGGAATAGTGCCGAGCACCCGTGTGCCGGGCATCGACGCGAGGTCGGCCGGCCCCTTGACACGCTGGTCCAGAACCTCTCGCAGCGTGATCAAGCCCCCGACCAGCCCGAGCGTCAGGATGGTGACAAACGGCAGCACGATGTACCACTTGGGATGCGAGACCTGGTAGGGGACGGTCTCGCGCTGGCGGACAATGACGCGGCCGGCGTACTTGGTTCGGAACTGCGTTTCCAGTCCGCCCAACTGTGATTCGGTTTCGCTGAGAACGGTCTGCTTGAGGTCGATCTGCCGCTCGATGTTTGCGACCTTGGCCTGCATCTGCGTCAGCTCGACCAGCCGCCGTGTGAGCGCTTCGTCCTCCTGCAGGCGTTGCTGCTCCTGGGCACGGAGCAGCGTCATGGTCGTTCGAAGCTGGTCCACAGCGGCGTCAAACCGCTGGCGCAGCAGCCGCTGCATCATGTCCTGCATCGTCTTGTTCTGTCCATCGATGAGTGATTCCACGCGCAGCACGTCGCGGTGCGCTGGACCAAACCGCGTTCGCATCGCCAGCAGCATGGAGTCGAGCTGGCTGATGTCCTGCTTGATGCGGAGGACGAGCGGGTCATCCTCAACCATCGCGCGGATCTCCTCTGGAAACAGGACGATGCCGGTGGGGTTGTTCAGTTCGGCCTCCCAATCACCCAGCCTCTGCCCGCTCGCGTCGAGCGCCTGCCGGATTTCGAGCAGGATTGTCTTGATTCGATCGAGTTCGAGCCGGTCCACGGAAACGCGCTGGTCCAGGGAGTCCACGCCGCCGCCCTGCATGAGGTCATCGCGATCGGCCTGGAGGTTTTCGATCGTTTCCTCCAGGCCGCTGATGGTCGCCTCGAGCGCGTCGCGCTCGTCGGCGGTGGAGTCACGCACCTGATCGTCGAGCGAAGCCTCGTACTCCTTGCGGACGTATCCGACGAGTTCCGCGACTTCTTCCTTGTCTTTCCATGTCAGTGAAAGTTCGATGTAGGACGTCGTGGGGCTCATTCTCGTGCGGACGTGGCCGCGGAGCCAGATGAGCGCTTCCTGTGGGATGTACGTCCCGCGGGTGGTGAACATGGCGGCCCACCTCGGCGCGTCGGTGATGAGGCGCGGGCTGGAGGCGGCCTGGAGGAGGACGCGGTCGGACTTCATGTGTGCGGCCTGGTCGCCCTTGAACCGTTCCAGCTGATCATTGTCGACCTGGGTGACGGTGATGCCGGTCGTTTCCTTGGGAGGCTGACACTCGAAGGTGACGGTGGACACATAGAACGGGTAGGCTTTGAGCCAGGCGAAATGCGTTCCGACTCCGAGGCCGGCGCCGAGGAACACCGTCGCAAGAAGCGTCAGCCAGTACTTCCGCAGCATTCGTCCGATATCGAGCTGGGGCATGGAAGCGAGGGCGGCTCCGGCCGCGGGCGTGGGACGAGCGGACGGGGCTGACGCGGGTCTGATGGGGCTCACGGTGCTCATTGCTGATCTTCCTCAGTCCGGGCGTGTGGTTTCTAACGTCGGCCCGATCGTTCTGCCACATTGGGAGTGGCCCGCTACTGGAGCCCTTCGACTCGTTGTCTCAGTTCCTGCAGATCCTGGTTATTGGGCTCTGAGCCGTCCAGCAGCTTGAGAATCGCGTCGATCTCCTCGATCAAGTCCATGGCGGCGGGCTTGTCGCCCTTATCGGCAAACATCTGTCCAAGGTGGATCAGCATCTCCAGGCGCGCGTTCGGGTCGGGGGTCAGTGCCACCGCCCGCCGCAAGTAGCGCTCCGACTCGTCGTAGCGCTCCAATCGGCGGTAAACATACCCCAGCGTGTCCAGCACGGGCGGAGCATCCGGAGCGATCTCAAAGGCTCGCTCTGCGAAGTGCAACGCTTCTTCCGATCGATCCATCTCCTTGGCGAGCACGAACGCGATATTGTTCGCGTACCTCCAATCATTCGGCTCGTCCGCCAGCCCGGCCCGCATGACCTCCAGGGCGTCAGCGAACTCGCGCCGTGAAGGATGCAGCAAGTTCTCGACCAGCAGCCGACGGGCGTCCTTGTGGATCAGATCGTCCGAGTCGTCCTCGGACAACTCGCGCAGCAGCTGCAGTCCCTCGTCCTTGGTGTCATCGAGGTAGAGCATCGCGATGGCTCGGAAATACTCCCCGCCCCGCCCGGGCACCGCGCTCAGATCGAGCTGGAGAATGAACCGCGCGGCCTCTTGTTCCGAGCCGAGGAGCAAGTGCAGCGTCTCGAGGAGGCGGCCGGTCTTGTCCAGGTCCGTCGATGCCAGCCGGATCGCCTCCCGGGCGTCGGCGCGGGATTCGATCGGGAGTTTCTGCATCATCCGAAGCCTTGCGCGCAGCATGAGCAGGTTGGCGCTGTTGGCGGTCTCGGCCGCCGGATCGGCCAGCACGCGCTCGGCGTCGGAGAACACCGGTCTGGACGAATCGATAATCGACCTGACATACGCGATCGCCGTCTGTTCTGAAGGCGAGCGATCCCACGCCTGGATGAAGTAGCGTGCGGCGAGATCCCAACGTCTCATATCGGCGAACAGGCTCCCCATACTTAGAATCAGGGTGAGATCGTCTTCGCGCAGGGCAATGGCCTCGTCAGCCACGATCGCGGCGTCACGCTCTCGTCCGGTGCGGATCAGGTTGAGAATGAGGATCCCGCGCTGGCGATCCAGCCCGGGGTTCGACCGCACGGCGCTGCGCAGGTCCGCCAGCGCGTTATCCTCTCGGCCGAGTCGTCGGTTCAAGTCCGCACGCAGGCTCAGGGCGATCCAGTTCGACGGGTCGCGTCGCACCGCGGTGTTCAGATCCTGCATCGCGTCGCCGAGCAGATCGTCGTCGCGCGCAAGCAGCATGGCGCGCTGGACGAACGGTTCCGGGCTCTCCGAGAACCGCCGCACGGCGTCATCGGCCAGGCGACGTGTCCGCTCGGCATCGCCCTGGCGGTCTGCGCACTCGATCATGGCTAGCGTCAGTTGCATGTCCTCGGTCCAGTCCCCGCCGGCCTGCATGATGGTCGCCTCGGCCTGTTCAAACCGATCAAGCCTGGTGTAACAGCTCGCCAGGGGCACGCGAACCTGCGGCACGCCCACGGCCAGTGCAGTCGTCAGCGGCTCGATCGCCTCTTCATACCGTCCGAGCTGGTACAGAAGCAGACCCAATGTAACATCAGCGTCGAGCGTTTCAGAGCTCTGCACCTCTCGGGCCTGGGCGAGCACAGCGAGCGCGTCGTCGACGAGCCCCGCGTCGAGCAGATAGGACGCATACGCGGCGAAGTCCTGGAAGACCGGACTGACGTCATTCTGCGATCGCGAGTCGAGGTATGCCTCGTACACAGCCCGTCCGCCTTCGATATCCGACTGCTTTCGGTGCAGCGCCGCGTCGAGGTTCACTGTCAGCAGATCGACCTCGCCGGTGCGCATCTCATCGAGCAGCGCCCCGGCGTCGTCGAAACGCTCACTGTCGATGTACAAAGAAACCAGGGCGGAGTTGTTCGGCCGATCGTCCGGAACGCGGCTTCGGATCTCCTCCCGCCGGACCAGTGCCAACTCCGCGTCGCCCTCGGCCGCCTCGAGATTCAGCCACGCGGAGAGGAATCTCCCGTCATGTCTGCCGATCGGCTCGTATTCGCGGGCGACACGGAGCGCCTCGCTGGTCGGGCCGGCGCTGACGAGCGCGTCCAGATACGCCAGGATTGTCGACACGTCCGATGGAGAGCGCCGGAGTGCTTCCTGAAACGAGTCGATCGCCTCGGAGTGACGACCCAGTTGCGACTGGAGCATGCCCATCATCCGCCACGCGGCGGCGGGTGTTGTGGCGGACTTCGTGGCCTGCCGAAGCGTCGTGATGGCCTCGGCGACATCTCCCTGCGTAGCCTGCAGTCGCGCGGTGAAGCTGGCACCGTCCATGCGGTCGGCGTTCAGGGAGGCCGCCGTGTCGGCCAGCCGTCGCGCGGTCGCGAAGTCCTCTCGAATCAGTGCGTCGGCGAACGCGACTTCGAGCACGACGAAGTCGTCCGGCGCCATGGCGATGGCACGGGCGAGTAGGTCCGAGGCACGATCCATGTCGCCTCGTCGCCTGGAGGCTTGATACTTGAAGATGAGTTTGAGGTGCTCGGCCGCGGTGCCCGCGTCGATCAACTCGTAATCGCCCTCGATCGTGTCGGGCGCGGAGAGGCGGGCCACCATCGAGTTCAGCAGCTCGCTCTCCGGGTACGTTGCGGACCAGCGTCTGGCGTCCTCGAGGGCTTTGGCACGATCGCCGCTGACCGCGACCAGGCTGATCCGACTGACCACGAGGGATTCATGCGCCTTGGCGTCATCCGGGGAGGAGGGGTCGAGGCTGGTGAGCGCCGCGTCGATCACGGCGATGGCCGCGCCGACGTCCGGCGCCACGCCACCCTCGCCCGTGGCGAGTTTCTGCGATCGAATGAGCGCCGCACGAACCGGGTCGGTGGCGTCGAGTATGGCCGGATTCTCGAGCGCCCGCAGATCGTCCAGCAGCGCACGGGCGAGCTCGCTTTCAGGATCGATCCGCAGTGCGGCTTCGGCGGATTCCCGGGCGCTCTCGTAGTTGTTCAGCGCTGCTTCCACTCGGGCGAGCGAGATGAAGTTGGTGAGCACCTGCGGTTGCAGAACCGTGAGGTCCCGGAGCGCATCGCGGGCGGAGCCAAACTCATTGTTCCGCAGGTAGATGCTGGAGAGCAGATGGAGGGCCGTCGTGTCGCGCCCCCCGGCGATCTCGTCGTACTGCGTGAGTTTCTGCTGGGCGGTCGTGTAGTCGCCATCCGCGTAGGCGATCTTTCCGTCGATCAGGGTCAGGCGCGGATCGTTCTGGCGCACGCTGGCGGCGACTTCAGCCCGTCGCAGCCTGACCACCCGGAGCGCATCGGGCTTGTCCGCCTCATCCGCGCTGTCCCAGATCATCAGGGCCGTGTCCGTCCGCGCGACCTGTGCGTCGTCCTGGAGCAGCATGAGGATTATGCCGTTCATGCTCACCGAAGGCCATGCCAACTCCGCGATCTCTCCATACAGGTCCATGGCTCGCTGGAAGTCACCGGCGTTGCGGGAGAACATCGCCCGCGCGCTGAGCAGCGCGGGCTCATCGGGTCGATCGATCAGCAGGCGATCGACCAGCTGCGCGGATCGCTCCGTTTTTTCGGTGATGAGCTGCTCCAGCCTGGCGGCGTCATCGACCAGGAGCGCGTCGATGGTCGCCGTGGGCGTCCGGTCGAGCACGTCGAACAGCAGATCGAGCGGCTCAGAGAGGCCCTGCGCGATCGTTCGGCGCGCGTTGATCAGCTCGATTTCGCGCAGCTCGGCGTCGAGTTCGCTCTGCGCGATCACGTACGTGAGGCGGATGCGATGGGCTCGGGCCGCCGCGTCGTCCGGATGGGACGCCAGGAAGGAATCGATCGTGTCGGTGGCGCGTTGGGCAAGCTCGACGGCTGCCTCGCGGGTTCGGCGAGACTCCATCAGGAGTATCGACTTTGAGTGATAGAACCGGGAGAGTTCGATCGCGGCGCGGGTATCGTCGGGGTCGATGCGCAGGGCTGCCTGAAGATCCTGCTCGGCCTGATCGACGTCGCGGTCCCGCTCGAAATCGGATCGATCGCCCGAGAGGTTCATCAGGGCCACGAGCGCGAAGCCCCGGTATCTGCGCAGCCTCTGCCACTGCGCGTCCTCGGCGTCGTCCTGCTCGAAATAGCCGAGCGCCTCTTCGGTGACCGAGGCCAGGGAGTCCCACGACGCTCGCCCGGTGAACCAGCGCGCCAGCGTGTAGCGTGCCTGGAGGTAGCGGTCGTGCGAGTCCACGTCCGTGCGCAGAATCGTCGCGCGGGTGTATATCGCGGGGAGCAGCTTCTCCCAGTAGGCGCTGGAGTACGCGGCCGGCTTGTCGGGCGTCCAGGCCTGGATGGCCTTGGTGTACTTGTCGAGCCGGACGATGTTCGACCGATCGTGGTTGTACGCCTTGCCGTAGACCTTCATCGCGTCTTCGTACAGGCCGGCCGCCATCAGCTGGTCGCCCTCTCGTTCCAGTTCGGGCCCGGTGTGGCTGAGCACCCAGATGGCAACGCCGGCGACCATGGCGAACACTCCGGCCACCGAGGCGGACAGGAGCACGACAAACTTGACATTCACTCGCGACGCCATGGGCTCGCTCCATTACAGCCGACCCGGTCCAAGCCGGTCGGCACAAGAGGGGTTATCGGTTCGGGCCTGGATCATCTTCTCCGGCACTGGCCGCATGCTGAGGTTTGTTGGCCGGCCACAGCCCCAGATCCACCTCCACCCAGTCCGGGATGCAGAACATGATGTCCCCGATGAGGTCATTGAACAGGCTGGACGCCAGCTGGCCAAAGTCCTCGACCGACGTGACCGACTGGGAGGTGAACTGGACTTTCATGTAATACGCGTAGTCGTCGGAGAGATCGAACGCCAGCAAGCGGACACCCTCCGCCCGCGCGACCGTGCCGCCGTTGGCGATGAAGAAGTACCCCGCGTACAGCGTCTGCCCCGTGCGGTCGTCAATGAAGTTCATGGCCCGCATGGTGATCTTGTCCGGATTTCGCGGCAGGGTCACACGGGCGCCGCCGGTGATGCCGTACTCGCTTGACGGCCGCATGGTGAACACGCTGCCCTTCCAGTCGTCGCGGACGTCCCGGCGTTCGAGCCAGGTCGAATCGTCAAGCGTGATGGGGACGCGCTCATCGAGCCCGCCCGGTCTGAGCCCGGCTCCAACGAAGCAGCGGTCCGGGACGTGGGGGACGGTGTCGATCATCCCCGTGTAGTACGCGATGTGCAGCTGGACGGTCCGCGGCGCCCGCTGATCCGAGGGGTTCTTCTCCATGTATGTGCGCGTGAGATAGTTGGTGGTTCCGAGCTCGTCGACGATCTCGACCGACTCGACATGATCGGTCCCGACGCGGATCCAGCCGGCGGTCTCGGTGGGCAGCGCGTTGAGCTTGAGCCCGCTGCGCGGGTAGATGGGCTTCTTGGTGAGATAGATGTGAGCCGCCTCGATGGCGAAGAACAGTCCGACCGCACCGGCCGACAGCAGCCCGACCGCCACAAGGAACGCGGGCTCGCGCAGCGCGTTTCGCGTCATGTGGCCACCTCGGCGGTCTCATCGATGACCGCCCGGTTCAGAGCCCAGACCACGAGCATGAAGGCTCCGAGCCCGGGGACGAGCAGGAGGGTTCCGATCAGGGTGTGAGCCCCGCCCGAGGCCAGCTCGGGATCGACCTGCATCAGGAGCCCGAGGATGACGACGCGCACAATGTTCAGCACGATCGCGACCGGGACCGCGAGCATGACCAGTGCGACGCGCTGCCACCAGTATGGGCACGACAGCAGGGCCACCGCCGCCGCCAGCGCCAAGAACGCGACGACCGTGCGCATGCCCGAGCACGCGTCGGCAACGTTCATCGGGTTGCCGTCCACGTAGATGAGGTTGCCGTTGACCACGACGTCGAAGCGGAACAGGGCGCCGAGCACCTCGAGGACGAACCCCGCCCCGGCCGAGGCGATCAGCTTCAGGGCGAACGTCGCCTTCTCCATCACCTGCTGCGAGATGGTCACGGCGAAGCCGAGGTAGGCGATGGCGGGGAACAGCAGCGTCATCATCGACGGGCCCAGCAGCATCAGCGCGAGCCCGAAGATGGTGAGGATCATCGAGCCGCCCTGGAGCATGTGGTTGGGGATGACGATGATGAAGAAGAAATAGCACGCGATGCCGACGATCACGGGCAGGATGCCGGGCCAGAAAACTTCACGGGGCGTGCGTGCGATCCGATCGCGCTGGCGCCAGAGGAGGAAACCGGCGATGAAGGGGATGAACCAGGCGTGTCCCCAGTCCTCGCTGTACTTGACGCTGAAGTCGTTCTGCTTGAGCATCCACCGGAAGAAGACGAGCACGAGCGCCGCTGCCAGGACCAGGAACATCGCCATGCCGACGGGCTCGGACAGGCCGAGTCGGTCCGTCGGCTTCGGTGTGGCCGACTCCTGTCTGGCGGATATGCTGGTCATCCCGGTCTCCGGTATGGGCAGGTCAGGCACGGCCCATCGGCGTATTACGTCCCGCCCATCGAGGGGTTCAGGTGGTCAGGGCCCCTGTGGCGAGTGGGTTCACCCAGACCGAACAAGCCGCCCAGACAGGGGTCAGTTGCGGAAGTTGACCGGCGGCGCTCCGAACACGTCGTTGCCGAAATTCCGATCCAAAAGAAACCCGAACCCGTACGTGGCGCGGAATCCGTTCCGAATCACCGCCATCGGGTAGGCCCAGAAGTTCGAGCCGATGTTGATGATGTCATCGCGCTTCAGGTAGATGTCCGGCTGGGTCCGCTCGACGATGGCGCGATAATCCAGCTGTATGGTGGCCTGTCGGCCGGTGGCCAGCACGCGCGTGAGGTCGAGGCGCTCGGGGATGGCCAACTGGCCCAGCCCGCCGGCTGCGATGATGACGCGTTCAATCGTCAGCCCGTCCACGAGGTTGAACGAGCCGGATCTGGTGATCTGACCGCCGAGATACACGAACCCTCCGGGGGCAGCGGGAACGCGGATGATGTCGCCGGGCCGAATCACGATGTTCTCGGTTGACCGCCCGCTGAGCAGCTTCTGCACATTGATGCGAATCACGCGTTGGGTGACGAGGTCTTCCAGCCTTGTGCCGCTCTGAAGCCCCTCCAGACCCTCAAGCACGTCCTCCGGGGCGCCGGCCGGGCGGCGCATGACCTGCACCCAGCGCCCGTTGAGATACATCCACGAGGTTTCGCCGGCCTCGGGTTCGAGCGCCGGCATCTCGGGCTGGTCGGCCTGTTTCGGCTCCGGCTGGGCGGGGTCGATGAGGTCGATCGGGGGCGGTCCGGTTGGCTGATCGGGCTGATCAACCCGGCGAACCGGCGCCACGGTCGTGTCGCCATCGGCCACGGCGGCGGGCGAGCCGCCACCGCCACCACCCGGCTTGGTGAGATCCTCGATGATCTTGAGCAGATCCTCTCCCTTGGGCGTTGGGGTCTGCTGTGCCGGGGTGGTCTGCCGGCCCGGAGCTCCTGGGGGCACCCCGGCCGCCTCTTCAGTCAGCGGGATCTGGCGGATCACGAAGACTTCAGGCGTCGCGGATTCGAGGAACCACCCGGCGGCGGCGAGCGCGTCCAGGATGCGGTAGTCCGCCTCGGGCAGGAAGTACTGGCCCGGGCCGCCGACCGTCCCGATGACCGTGAAGCTGTCCTGCCGAGGCGTGACGATGTCCACCGACACCAGCCCCTCGCCGACCAACGGCACCATCGCCTCCACGATCGCGTCCCGGGTCTGGTCAGGGGTGAGGCCTGCGACGAAGATCGCGCCGAGTTGCGGGATCCGGATTGAGCCGCGGGCGTCAACGATGAGGTTGTACTGGGCCGGTTGATCCGCGATGGGGATATCCCAGACGACGACGCTGAGCTGGTCGCCCGGGCCGATGCGGTATTCATCGATTTCCGGGATCAGGTCTTCGGCGGTGGGCTCGGTGATCTGTACGAGTTCGTCCTCGGCGCCCTCGATGGCGGCGATGCGGCTCAGTATGGGCACCTCGACGGGCGTGTGCTCCCACCGACCCACAACGCTGGAATTGTTGAGAAACGAGTCCGCGTTGCACCCGGCCAGCAAGCCGACTGCGCCGAGGCCCAGGGCCCGGCCCCATGTGCTGATTCGCGGGCTGAAGGTCCGTGTCTGTGGTGCAATCGGATGGCTCACGGCCTCGCTCCTTGAGGGGCGCCACGTCCGTACGAGGCACCCGCGGCTCGATTCTGTGCCCGGCTCCGCCGGAGCGCTGCTGCCTGAACTCGATCGACCCGGGGGCCAATGCCCCGGACGACGAGCGATCTTCACCCGCCCGGGCCGGTCGTCAACAGGGCCGGGTGCGGTCATACAGGATACCCGGCATGAGCCGACCCCCGATCGGAACGGTACATACGGTGCAGGAGGATCGACCGTTCGAGGCGGCGAGGTTAGGCCCGAACACCCACAGACAGTCGGTTCCTGGGTCGGTTATCGGTTTGCCGGGGTCCCGTCGGACCGATTATGCAGTCCGGGCTGCGACAACCGCGTCCCTAGACTCCGGTGAGCATGAGCACGAGCACCCAGGGCCAACCCCGCGATCTTTCGACACCCCGGCACCGGGTGCGCCCGGGCGGGGATCCCATGCGCCGGATGGACAAACCCTTGATCAGCCTCTCGCAGATGGTGCTTGACAACGCGGAAAACGGGGTTCAGCGTCTGGCGCCCAAGCGCAAGCCGGACTGGCTCAGGGCCAGGATTCCCGGTGGGGCGGGGTACCGCAAGCTCCGGCACATCATGGATCAGCACCACCTGCACACGGTCTGCGAGGAGGCGCGTTGCCCGAACATGGGCGAGTGCTGGGCCCGCGGCGTGGCCACGATCATGATCCTCGGCGACACCTGCACCCGGGCCTGCGGGTTCTGCAACGTGAAGACCGGCCGCCCACCCGTGCTGGACCGGGACGAACCGCGGCGGGTCGCGCAGAGCCTGGTCCTGATGGGGCTCAAGCACGTCGTCATCACCTCGGTCAATCGGGATGAGCTTTCCGACGGCGGTGCCGGGATCTGGGCCGAGACCATCCTCCGCACCAGGGAGGCGTGCCCGGCGATGACGGTGGAGGTGCTCATCCCCGACTTCGAGGGAGATCCGGCGGCCCTGCAGATGGTCATCGACGCCGGGCCTCACATCATCAACCACAACATCGAGACCGTGCGTCGGATGTACCCGGCCGTGCGCCCAAGCGCCAAGTACGATCGATCGATCGAGCTGCTTCGGCGGGTGAAGGAGCAGGGGGGGGTGGCCAAGACCGGGATCATGGTCGGCATCGGCGAGCGTGACGCTGAGGTGCTCGCCTTCATGGACGAGGTGATCGAGAAGACGGGCCGGCACGACGGGCCCTGCCGGGAGGACTCTTGCGACATCCTGACGATCGGGCAGTATCTCCAGCCGACGCCCGACCACCTGCCCATCGACCGGTGGGTCCACCCGGACACGTTCGAGATGTACCGGGAGGAGGGACTTTTGCGCGGGTTCAAGGTCGTGGAATCAGGCCCGCTCGTGCGCTCGAGCTATCACGCCGACACGCAGGCAGGCGAGCTTTCGGAGATGCTCAACCAGCGGCGATCAGGGAGCGAGCTTGTCGTCTGAGACGGGATATGTGCAGGCAGTCTTGACCTTTGTATACTCCAGGCTATACCGATTCCTGTGCATCGGGGCAAGGTGAAGCATGCCTACGTCAGGCTCGTCGAAAAGGCGATCGAAGAAGTCGAGCGGAAAGACACCGGCGAGTAGACGCGGCTCGACAAACGCGGGTCTCGATCGCCCTTTCGAAACGGGCGTTCTTCGCCACGCGAAGAAGATCGCTCTTACCTATCGACTCGTGTTCGAACCTGATGCCGAACTCGGATTCCTCGGTCGTTCGGTCGAAATGCCGTTTGTGATGGGTGATGGAAAGACGATTCAGACTTGCGCAGAGCAGACGGTTGAGGCTCTTGTGGCCGCGATCGCAACTCTGCTTGAATCGGGCGAGCAACCACCATCGGCCGCATCAGCCGGAAAGCGAGACCGACAGGTCAACGTTCGTATGACGGCTGACGAGAAGATGCGGCTGGAAGAAACCGCGCAACGCGAGGGTTTTCGGAGCGTGTCCGACTTCATTCGAACTGCGGCGCTAAGTCGGGCGTCGTAGCCAGGAGACCATCGGTGCCTGGCACTGATTCCCGACATAATCCTGACCAAGCCGGGTAGACCCACCGACGAGCGGTTCGAGGTCATGGAGACGCACACAGTGCTCGGGCTTGAACGGTTCGTTGAGATGGGCGTCACCGACGACATCAGGCTCCATCTGGTCCGCCACCACCACGAGCGGTGGGACGTGGGCGAGCAGATCCGGGTCCGGCAGGATACTGGTGCGGGGGTCTGGGCCGGTACCACCGAGGCGGGATCGAGGCGAGGATTCGATCTTGGCACCCGAATAAAGCTGAGCGGTGGTATAGTCCGAGCCGATAACACCAAAGAGGGGCACGCCGACGTGTCCGCACGCAGAGAGGCAAGGAAGATCAATGACCAGAGATCGGATCAGACTGGTGGAGGCGGCCGTGCTGGTCGCCGTGCTGACACTGTCCGGCACCTGTCCGGCCCAGAATGAGAGGGTGTTTCCCGAGCCCGAGCCGTCCGGGATCCAGCCGGACGACCAGGGCGTCGAGATGGACTACGGGCTAACGGCCGGGGAGTACTGGTTCGACCTGTGGTCGGAGTTTTCGCCGTCCGGGGAGCTGGGCGACGGCGACGTCCAGACCTGGCGCACGGGGGCGGAGCTGGGAGCGATGTACCCGCTCGGGCCCCGCGATCGGCTCTGGATTCAGTTCAAGAGCGAGTACACCAACTCGGACTTCAACAGCATCGACGAGTTCGTGCCCGACGGCGATCTGTACAACAGCCTGCTCGAGTACACGCTGTCGGTGACCTCGACGACGGCGATCAGCGATCGCTGGTCGTTGCTGCTGCGTGCGTCGGGTACGTCGGCGGGAGAAGCGCACGCGGATTTCGACGAGACGATCACGTTTCGAGGCGTCGTTGGCGCCGCGTACACCATCAACTCGAACCTGCAGATCGGTCTGGGCGCGGTCATGGCCACCCGGCTCGAAGAGGACACCGCCTTCCTGCCTCTGCCGCTGATCGATCTTAAATACGAGATCGACGAGCAGTGGCGTGTGGAGTTCAGATCATTCACCGGCTTGAAGGTGACCTACGCGCCGGCGCCCGCGCTGGATCTTTCGCTTCGCGGCACGTGGGAATACACGGAGTATCGGATGGACCACGATGGGCCGTTCGCGGGCGGCGTGTTCCGCGAGCTCCGCGTGCCCGTCATGCTCGAGGCGGACTGGAAGCTGCACCCGCAGTTCGTGCTCACCGGGTCGGTCGGGCTCAACCTGCTGCGCGAATGGGAGTTCGACGACGCCAACGGGAACGAACTTCTGGACACCAGCGTCGACAACGACTTCGT
>JADFOF010000285.1 GCA_022563015.1 Planctomycetota bacterium | reverse complement strand
CCCCCCCAGCCGGCGCGAACCCGCCGACGCCGCGATCGTCACGCCGAGAAAAACGATCGCCACAACCACGACCGCGACCAGCTCCGTCGCCACGAAGGCATTTTTTCTATCGTGTATATCGTTCATGCGATGATCTCCACAGCGTCGGCACGCACAGCACAACCTCCGCCAGTCGCCCATCCCTGAACGACCGTCCATCTGAGATGCCGCCGTGAGCGCGCAGCAACCCGGCCCAGGGCGCATCCAATGCCTCATACCATAAGATGCCGCCCAAGATTCACGATTTCACAAAAACCAAAGATTTCTGCCCCCGGCCATCGCCCGATCCCCGCCCTCTCCCACACCACGAGCCTGAACCGGCCCGAATCGCCCTGTCCAGCCCCCAAACCGCCCGCGCACCCCGCACCCTTCGCACCACTCCCCCAACCCTTCGCGCTCTTCGCGTCCTTCGCGTTGAGTTCTCCCCTCCGCGTCCCTCCGCAACAGCCATCGCGTTGGATGAAGCAAACTGTCGGCTCGGAGATCCGACCTACCTTACCGCCTCGCCGCCACCGGGAACGCCACCGGGCTCTTATACCCCTCCCCGTCATACGCCCGCACGCCGAAAAAGTGGTTGTCCTTGCTCAGCTCGATCGTGTACTCCGTTACGTTCCCCACGTCGACCGAATCCGTCCACACCGGGCTCGTGGTCTCGCGCCAGACGATCTCGTACCCGGCCGTGTCCGGCTCAGGGCTCGCCTCCCATCGCAGCGTCGTGTCGTTGGACAGCCGCGCCGTGATGATCCGCGCATTGCCCGGCACCGACGGCGCGTTGGCCAGGTGGACGATCGCCGCCGCGTTCAGCCGCGCCACGTCCGCAAGATACCCCGCGTCCACATACTCCGCCACGTCGCCGTACGCACGGCCGTCCACCTCCGTGATGTCCTGGTGCTGGCGCGAGTAATCCTCGTACACCTCCGTGAACCGCACCGCCGCGTACCCATGCTGGTTGAACGCCGTGTGATCGCCGCCGCGCAAAAACCGATCCGGCCGGAACACCAGCATCGGCCTCACCGACGTCCCGTGCAGTTCCGCCACCTCCGCGATAAACCGCGCCAGCTGTCGGCTCACCGAGTCCGACTCACCCGACAGCGACCGGATCCGCCCAAGCTCCTCGGCCGATCCGTCCCGCGGGATCCCCTCGGACATCACACGGATAAGCCCCCGCGCCTCCCGCGCCGTCCCATCCGCCAACGCCGGCCCGCTGGGATCGCCCACGATGTCGTTCGACAAAACGCCCCGGATGTCCGCGCCCCGCGCCAACGCCTGCGCCGCGTGGTGCCGCGCACCGAGCAGCCCCTGCTCCTCGCCCGCCGTCGCCATGAAGACCACCGTCGCGTCCAGCCGCTCACCCGCCAGCACCCGCGCCAGCTCTAACACCACCGCCGTGCCCGACCCGTCGTCGTTCGCACCCGGCGCGTCGCCCTGAGCGTCCATCCCGTCCCCGTTGCGCGAGTCGTAGTGACCGATGACATAATACAATCGGCCCGCCGCCTCGGGCATCGACCCGGGCAGCACCGCCACCACGTTGACCAGCTCCGCCGCCTCGGGCACCCGGCGCATCGGCGACTGCTCGAAGCGCTCGAACGAAACATCCAGCGTCTCTCCACCATCCGCGCTGAACCCCTCGAACCGCGCCTTGATCCACCGACGCGCCGCCCCGATCCCACGCGTCTGAGACTCCGTCTCCGACAGCGTGTGCCGCGTCCCGAAGTTGGCCAGGTGGACCACGTGCCCATGAATGCTCTCAGCCGTGATCCGCGCCATCACCCGCGTCGCCTGCGCGGGAGGTTCCGGTTCGGTCAACGATGGACACATCGACACGGCCAGCACGATCATGGTGTGTGTAAGCATGCCCCCAGTCTACCACCACCGCCCGTGCCACGCAACAGGCACGCTAAGATCCACCGATGACCCAAAGCCCACCCCCACATCCCGGCCTTCGATTACGCGATTCAATGAAAACCCGCTGCCTCGCCGCCCCGGGAGCCTTCAACGCCCTGGCCGCTCGCCTCGTCGCCCGCGCCGGCTTCGACGCCTGCTATGTCTCCGGCGCCGCCACCAGCGTCTCCACAGCCGTTCCGGATATCGGAATCCTCACACTCGACCATTTCACGCGCGTCATCCGAGAGATCTGCGCCGCCGCACACGACGCGCAGGGCCCCATCCCAGTCATCGCCGACGCGGACACCGGCTTCGGCGAGGCCGAGATGGTCCGCCGAACCGTCATCGAATACAACCACGCCGGCGCCGCCGCACTCCACATCGAGGACCAGGCCTTCCCCAAACGCTGCGGCCACCTCGACGGCAAGACGCTCGTGCCAATTGACCATGCGGTGGAAAAGATCCAATGGGCCGCCAAAGCCAGCCGCGACTGCTCGGACGGCCGCCTCATCATCTGCGCCCGCACCGACGCCCGCAGCGTCGAAGGCATGGACGCCGCGATCGATCGCGCCAAGGCCTACATCCAGGCCGGCGCGGAAATGATCTTCCCCGAAGGGCTCGAAAGCGAGGACGAATTCGCCACCTTCGCCTCAACCCTCCGCGCCGCCGCACCCTCATGCCTCCTGCTCGCCAACATGACCGAGTTCGGCAAGACGCCCATCATCAACCTCCAACGCTTCGACCGGATGGGCTACAACCTCGTCATCTATCCCGTCACCACCCTCCGCGTCGCCATGGGCGCCGTCTCCAGCGCCCTCGCAGCCCTCAAACGCGACGGCTCCGTCGCATCCTTCCTCGACGACATGCAGACGCGCCAGGAGTTGTACGACGCCATCGGCTACACGCCCGGCCAGCCATGGGAGATCCCCGGGCGCTGAACGCCGCGCACGACGCCCACGCCGCGCACCCGACCTACACTGCCCCACGCACGGAGGCGCGACGAATCGACATCACCCACTCGCCCGCCGGGACCGTCCCGACGCCCCATTGCCCAACCGACGCTCCGCCTCCGGAGCCTCACGACTGGAGACGTTTCTCATGTCCACCGCAACAACCGCCACAGGTCTCGAGGGCGTCGTCGCCGGCGAAACCAGCATCTGCCGCGTCGAGCAGACCAGCCTCATCTACCGAGGCTACGAGATCGCCGACCTCGCCGCCAACGCCACTTTCGAGCAGGTCGCCTTCCTCCTCATCGAAGGACACAAGCCCGACGACGCCGAACTCGCTCGCTTCCGAGACGAACTCGTCGCGAACCGCGCACTCCCCACGCCCGTCATCGAGTTCCTCAAGACCATCGGCCCCATGATCCAGTCCGGCTCGGCCGCCCCCATGGACATCATCCGCACCTGCGTCTCCATCCTCGGGAACCTCGACCCCGACAGCCAGGACAACTCCCCCGACGCCAACCTCCGAAAGTCCAAGCGCATCCTCGCCAAAGCCCCGACCATCATCGGCCACATGCAGAACGTCATCGACGGCCGCGACATCATCGCCCCGGGCACCGGCGGCGACGCCAACCTCTCCCACGCCGCAAACCTCCTCTACCTCATGACCGGCACCCGCCCGAGCCCAGAATACGAAAAGGTCATGGACGTCTCGCTCATCCTCTACGCCGAGCACGACTTCAACGCCAGCACCTTCACCAGCCGCGTCATCGCCGGCACACTCTCCGACATGCACGGCCCCGTCGCCGGAG
>JADFOF010000284.1 GCA_022563015.1 Planctomycetota bacterium | reverse complement strand
CGACCAGCGGCGTGAGCGGGCTGCGTGCGTTCGGCGGCTCCGGCAGCACAGCGATGATCTCTTGTAGCTCGACCAGCTACCGCCTCGGCCTGCTCGAAGCGCTCCAGCGCCACGAGCGTCTGTGCGTGAGGCCACAGGAACGCCCAGATCAACCGGCCCTCCCAGCGTGCCTCTCGCGCCCGCCGCAACGCCTCGGCCAAGACTTCTTCGGCCTCGGACTGTCGCCCCTGATATCGCAGCACGTTGCCCAAGTTGCGCATTCTGTAGAGTGTGGTCGAGTGATCGTCGCCCAGGACGCGGCGGAAGCCTTTCAGCGCCTCACGATAGTAAGTTTCGGCCTCGGTCAGCCTGCCCTGTGAAGTCAGCAGAAGGCCCATGTTGCTGATCGAGAGCAGCGTGGCCCGGTGTTCGTCGCCCAGGACGCGCCGCCGCCCGTCCAGCGCCTCATGGAAATACGGCTCGGCTTCGGAGAGCTTGTCCAGCTTCCAAAGCATAACGCCCAGGCATGAGATCGACTCCAGCGTGTCCGGGTGGTCGTCGCCCAGGACGCGGCGGCGCTTCTCCAGTGCCTCACGGAAGTACGGCTCGGCCTCGGAATACTCACGCTGCCCCGCCAGCAGCCCGGCCATCGACGTGAGCGTCTCCGGGTGATCGTCGCCTAGCACCAAGCGGCGCGTCTCCAGTGCCTCACGTATGTACAGGTCCGCCTCGTCCGGCTCGCCCCGCGCATAAAGCAGCCAGCCCATACTGCTGAGCGACTCCAGCGTGTCCGGATGATCATCGCCCAAGAGGCGGCGGCGCGTTTCGAGCGCTCGCTCGGCCGCCGGCAGCGCCTCGTCGTACAGCCCCAACTCGACGTACACGCTGGCGATGGATTCCCAGAGGGCCGCCTGAACCAGCGGCTGATCGGCGAAGTCGCGCTCGATCGCCGCCAGGGCCGGCGCGAGCACGTTGCGGTCGATGCTGCGCACGCCCAGGTTCGTGAAGTTGATCCCCGCCAGCTGCGATTCGAGTTGCTCGAGGCGGCCGGCCAGTTGCTCCGCGCCGGCTCCGGAGCGCTGCAGCGCCGCGCGGGCCTCGGCGAATATGTCCTCGCGCAGCCGCGCTCCCATGATCAGCGGATCGACGTTGCTCAGCATCTTCGCCTGGGCGTCGGCAACCTGCCGAATATCCGCCTCGCGCTGTTCGGCTAGCTGCAGCGCGCGTTCCAGTCCGGTCTGGGCCGTCAGCGCCTGCCGCCAGAACGTCAACGAAACGATCAGGCCTGCGACCAGCACCGCCAGCAGCGTACAGGCGAAGGCGAAATGGAGCTGGTGCTGCTGCACGTACTTGTAGAGCAAATAACCCAGCGAGTGGCGGCGGGCCTCGATCGGCTCGCCGGCCAAATAATGGCGGATGTCGCGGGCCAGTTCGCCGGCATTCTGGTAACGGTGTTCGCGCTGCTTGCTCAGACACTTCAACACGATCGTCTCGACTTCGTCATCGATCCGGTCGTTGTGCTTTGCGCCAAACAGCCGGTGCAATGCCCGGCTTCGCCTCCCGCCAGGCAGCCGGCCCAAACCGGAGCTCTGCGCTATCGCCGCACTCAGCCTGATCGGTTCCGCGTGCAGAATCCGTTGGACTACGTCTTGCATGTTGCCGCGCACGTCATACGGAAATGTCCCACTCAACATCTGATACAGTACGACCCCCAGCGAATACACATCGCTGCGAATGTCGATCCCGCCCGCAACGCCTGCGACCTGCTCGGGCGATGCCCACGGCAGCGAACCGACAAACTGACCGGTCCGCGTCATCGTCGGGATGATCGTCCCACCCGGTGCCGACGAGCCCTCCTCAACCTTCGCCAAACCGAAATCGAGAATATGCGGCTGGGCATCGGCATCGATCAGGATGTTGCTCGGCTTCAAGTCCCGATGAATGATGCCGCGTAGATGGGCGGCGTTCACCGCATCGCAGATCTTGGCGAAGAGACGCAGCGTCTCTTCCAGCTTCCGCTCGCCATCGCGCATGCAAGCATCGAGCGGCGGGCCGGCGATATAGTCCATCACGAAGTAGAAGCAGCCGGCGGCCGTACCGCTGTCGTGGATCGCCACGATCGAGGGATGGTTGAGTTGACCCAGGATCCGCACTTCGCGATCAAAGCGGGCCTTGTCATCCGTACCCGCGAACGGCCCCTCCTTCATCACTTTGATCGCAACCCGGCGACGGGTCGATTTCTGAAGCGCTTGATAGACAACCCCCTGTCCACCGCGGTGAATCTCGCGCTGGAGTTCGTAGCCCGGCAGCAGGTCACTCAACGGCTTCATCGAATCACCGGTGAACCCGTCCGACGAATCGGCGGAGAGCGGTCCGGCATGGCCAGGACTCCACGCCACGGCAGCTCGCGCGCGGGCCTGCGATGCCTGTTCGCGCGCCGTGGCGATCAGATCGCGCTCATGCTGGATTTCATCACCGGTTGGATCCTGGCGATTGTTGCGCATGCGTCTCACCCGGTACTCCAGTTCGTAAGATGTAGCGAAGCCCAAGCCTGAAAAGTCACGTGCTGTGCGAGAAAAACTTCGAACCCGAGCCCAGCAGCTCGCGCAAGCGTTCCCGCGCACGAGCGATGAGCATCTTGACCGCCCCGTGTGAACGGCCGATCAACCGGGCGACCTCAGGCCCGCTGTGGCCCTCCAGGTCGTACAGCCGCAGCACACGCTCGTAGTCCCCCGGCAGTTGCCGCAGCGCGGCATCCAGCAACCGCCGCGCCTCGTCCTTTGCGGCGACGCGGCTGGGCGTGCTGCTGCTGGCGAGCGACTCGACCAACGCACGGCAGGACTCCTCCCACGGCGGCGACGGGCCGCCCGCCCGCCTTCGCTCCGTGGCGTCGGATTTGCGAATGGCGTCGCGCAGATTGTTCTCGGCGATGCGCCCCAGCCAGGCGCGGAACGCGTTGGGACCGGCGGGCACAAAATCACGGATGCCCAGGTACGCTTCGAGGTAGGTGACCTGCATGACGTCGTCGAGGTCGACCAGCCCCTTCAGCCGGCCTTGATAGGAGCGCTGCAGCACGGAGCGCACCTGCGCTCCGTTGCATTCCAACAACGCGGTAAACGCGGCCTCGTCACCGGCCACCGCCCCCAACATAAGCTGCTCATCCGGCATGCTCACAGTGTACCTGCTCTTTTCGATCTGGCTCAGTGGCCTCACGCCGAACAAAGTATAAACAGCAGGGGCATCTTCGTCAAGTGCGTGACCTTTTGCACGCGGGGCACGCTCTGGGAATGTCCAGGCGCGTGGGCAGCGAGGATTGCTGTGCCCCACGCGTCGGGAGTGCTTGGTGCGCGTCCGATCCACAGCGCGTGTTCGGCAAAGAATCGGTGGAGCCACTTCACACAGCGGGTATCAGGAGTCGAGGAACGAACATGTATCACAGAATCACAGCGTTCATGATGGTCGCGGTCGTTCTCGCGGCCAGCCCGGCGGCAGCACAGAAGGGCGTGTGGGAAGGGGTCGGGGTCGATCAGGCTACCAGCGAACCTGCGCCTCCCTTCCAGTTGAGGGACGGGGGGCTCGCGGGTACCGCAGGAACCGATCTGCCTGCCGTGATCACTCAGATTGATCCGAACTGGATAAGCTCCCTGGCCCCCGATGAGATTTGCGGGACCTATCAGAGGTATCTGGCCACCCTGGAGGGA
>JADFOF010000283.1 GCA_022563015.1 Planctomycetota bacterium | reverse complement strand
GCCGAGGTCGTGAAGTCGGCGTTTCGCATGGACATTTACTCTGGCCCGCGCGACGACCCGTCGCGATGGCGGTACGTGCGCTCGTTCCGCGTCGGTCTGGGGGACGACAACGCGACGCCGGTGGGCGAGTTCGCCGTCACGGATTCCAAGGTCAAGAACCCGTCCTGGACCAACCCGCGGACGGGCGAGACTTTCAAGGCTGACAACCCGGACAACCCCATCGGGGAGTACTGGCTGGGGCTTGAGGGTCTGGGCGAGAGCAGTTTTTACCAGGGGTACGGGATCCACGGCACGATCGACCCGGACAGCATCGGGAAGTCGCGTTCGATGGGGTGTGTCCGCCTGCTCGACGAGGACGTCGCCTTCGTGTATGAATTGCTCGTTCCACAGAGGAGCCGGGTGCGGATCGTCCCCTGACCAACGCCCCCGCGTGCAAGAAATGGACTCCGGGGCGACATTCATCACGAGAAGAGGTTCAGATTCCAGAGCAGGGCCGCACCCCACGTCCGCGCGCTCAGAGCAAGGGTCGGACATGCTCTCACAGGCTGAGTTCGAGCGGCGGTTTCGCGAGTCGGAGCGGACGCTGTGGTGTATCGCCGCGGCGGTGCTGGGCTCGCGCGACCGGGCCGACGACACGCTCCAGGAAGCCGCAGTGACTGCCCTGTCAAAGCTGGATCAGTTCGACCCGGACACGAGCTTCACCGCGTGGATGGGACAGATCGTGCGGTTTACCGGGCTCAACCAGCGGCGGCGTGCGCACACACGGTCGGCGGCCGGGGCGATCGATGCTGACCGGGCGAATCCGCGCGCGCCCGAGGCTTCTCCCGTCGGCGCCCGGGGCAACCTGGAGCCGGACCAGGGGAGCTTGGACGATCACGTGGTGGCGGCGCTGAACGAGCTTGGGGAGACGGCCCGATCGTGTTTGCTTTTGCGTGTGGTGCGCGGGCTGAGCTACAAAGAGACCGCCCGAGCCCTGGTGCGCGCCCGTTTATTCCGCGTCGGCCGGTGGCGGTGGCGCGGGCGGCTGCGGCTGCGGCCCTGGCTGTCGGGCTGGCGATCAGGCTCAATGTCCAGCCGCCAATACCCTCCCGGGTTCTCGGGGTGTCCATCCTCGAGCGGCTGTATGTGGGGCACGAGATCGAAGGGTTCACACCCGAGTGGGTGTGTGAGACGGACGAGGAGTTCGCCGCCGCCGTCTGGGACGGGCTCGGCCAGCCCATGCTCGTGGACGCCTCGGACCCTGGGCTTGAGGTCTTGGGGTGGGGCTACAGCCAGGACACGTCGGGGTACGGCGACAATCTCATCAGCGCGAGCACCATGGTCCTGCTGGTGCGGATCGACGGGAAGGGGGCGCTGGTCGTCGTGGACCGGGCTGAACGCGAGCTCGGCAAGCTCTCGATCCGCGACGAGTCGGACCTCTCGCTTTACCGGCGGGTGCTGGATGAGCTGGTGCTGTACGAGCTGACACCCCTGGCGAATCCACGGGTTCTGGACCGTTTCTACACGCCGCCTTGGACGCCTCCGGGCGACACGGATAAAGGTCCAAAAGACCCGTCTGGAAACGGCTGAACCGCGCGCTTACCAGACGCCCTACGCCTAGAATTACCCTCTACCGATAGTCTCATTCACGAAGGGTATTTATGCCTCACGACGATTCGATTCCTCCCGACGCCGGCGGGTCTGCGCACGACGCTGAGCCCGCCTCAAATGCGCCCGAGAACGGGCAGTACGGCTCGGAGCAGATCAAGGTGCTCGAGGGCCTCGAAGCGGTGCGACGACGCCCGGGCATGTACATCGGAGGCACGGGTCTCAACGGGCTGCACCACCTGATCTGGGAGACGGTTGACAACGCGATCGACGAGGCGATGGCCGGCTTCGCCACCACTATCACCGTCTCGATTCAGGCTGACGGGTCGTGCTGCGTCACCGACGACGGGCGGGGCATCCCGGTCGATCCGATCACGCACGACGACCCGCAGCTGGACGGCAAGCCCGCCATCGAGGTCGTCATGACACGCCTGCACGCGGGCGGGAAGTTCGGGCAGGAGGGATCGGCGTACAAGGTTTCGGGCGGGCTGCACGGCGTTGGGGTCTCGTGCGTCAACGCGCTGTCGGAGTACCTCGAGGCCGAGGTCTACCGGGACGGGCGGATCTACATGATCGGGTTCGAGCGGGGGCAGGTCACGGAGCCGCTGCACATGGTGGGTGACATCCCCTCGGGCGCGACGCGCGAGACGGGCACGAAGGTCATCTTCAGGCCGGACCCGGAGATCTTTCCCGTCACCGACTTTGACTACACGGTGCTGCAGAACCGGATGCGCGAGCTGAGCTTCCTGAACCCGGGGGTGACGATCATCCTGACGGACGAGCGTGTGGGGAAGGACGGCATGCCGCGCAACGACACCTTCCGCGCCCGCCATGGGCTTATCGAGTACGTGGCGCACCTGATGACGGGCAAGACCTCGGTCTCGGCGCCGGTCTACATCTACAAGGAGGACAAGGAGCAGAGCTTCATCTGCGAGGTCGCGTTTCAGTACCACGACGGGTACAGCGAGACGCTGCTGAGCTTCGCCAACAACATCAACAACGTGGACGGGGGCACGCACGCCCAGGGCTTCAAGGTGGCGCTGACACGCTCGCTCAACGCCTATGCGCGCAAGTCGGGGCTCATCAAGGAGAAAGACCCGACGCCCACGGGCGAGGACCTGCGCGAGGGTCTGATCGCGATCGTGTCGGTCAAGCTGGCCGACCCGACCTTCAACAACCAGCCCAAGGAGAGGCTGCTGAACCCGGAGATCGAGGGGTTCACAGCGTCGGTGGTGGCGCAGGCGTTCGAGTCGTGGCTGGAAGAGCACCCGGCCGAGGCCAAGCGCCTGACCATGAAGGGCGTGCTGGCGGCCCAGGCGCGCGAGGCGGCGCGCAAGGCGCGCGAGCTCACACGGCGCAAGAGCGCGCTGGAGTCCGGCTCCATGCCGCACAAGCTGCGCGACTGCAAGACCCGGGACGTGCGGCGCTCGGAGCTGTTCATCGTCGAGGGTGATTCGGCCGGGGGCAGCGCCACCCAGGGGCGCGACGTCGAGACCCAGGCCATCCTGCCGCTCAAGGGCAAGATCCTCAACGTCGAGAAGGCCCGGGTCGACAAGATGCTCGCGTTCGAGGAGATCCGCACGCTGATCTCGGCGCTGCGCTGCGGCATCGGGAACGACCTGGACATCTCGAAGCTGCGCTACGGCAAGATCATCATCATGACGGACGCGGACGTTGACGGCTCGCACATCCGCACGCTGCTGCTGACCTTCTTCTTCCGCCAGATGACGGAACTGATCCTGCGCGGGCACATCTATATTGCGCAGCCCCCGCTGTACCAGCTCATCCGCGGCAGGAAATCGCGCTACGTCCTCAACAACAAAGAGATGGAGGACATGCTCTCGGAGCTGGGGCTGGAGGGCTCGTCGCTGATCATCCGCGATCTGAACGGCCTCAAGCCGGATGCAGAGATCCTCAGCCCGCAATCGCCCCGGGAGCTTCGTCGCCTTGAGGGAGATCAGGCGGCGCGTGTGGTCAAGACGCTGCGCAGACTGCTGGTGCTGGTCGAGATCGCTGAGCGCCGGGGCGTCCGGTTCCCGGACCTGCTGGCCAGCCGGGCCGACGATCCCAGGGGCGAAAACAGACTGCCGTCGCAC
>JADFOF010000282.1 GCA_022563015.1 Planctomycetota bacterium | reverse complement strand
CGAGCGGATCTCCGCGATGCTCGGTGAGTGCACCGCCAGCGCGCCGGTGCCGATGTTCCGATCCGCGGCCTCGACCACGACAAACTCGCCGATGCAGCGCTCGATCGAGTCGAGCGGCCGGGGCAGCGTCAGCCCCTGCTCCGCCCACGCGTTGACCAGCCGCGCGATCTCGGGCGCGTCGCCGGGCCGCGCTGATCGGACGCACGGAACCACGGCTCCGTTGTCCATCGGCGTGCCGATGATCGGCTCGGACTTGAGCGCGGCACCGATGATCACTCGGGCACTCCCTCGCCCGGCTGGATCCGCGTCTGCGGATCGCCCAGAGCATCCAGTTTCTTCGCGGCCGATTCGAGCGCCACCGAGACGCGCGCGGGCGCGGTTCCGCCCGGCACATCCCGACGCGCCAATGTGGACGCAAGTGTCAAGCACGCGTGAACGTCCTCGCCGGCTGCCGGCGCGTGCGCGCGGATCGCGTCGATGGGCAGTTGTTCGATCGTCACGCCGCGCTCGATCGCCGCGCGGACAATCAGCCCGACCTGCGTGTGCGCATCGCGGAAGGGCACGCCCCGCCCGACCAGGTGATCGGCCAGCTCCGTGGCATTTGCGAACCCGCCCACGGCTGCGCGTTCGCACGCCTCCCGGTTGACCTCCATCCCGCTGAGCACCCGCGCCAGCATCCGCAGGCACATCGAGAGCCGATCGTTCGCGTCAAAGAGCGGCTGCTTGTCCTCCTGCAGGTCCTTGTTGTACGCCAGCGGCAGGCCCTTGAGCGTGACCAGGAGCGCCGTCTGATCGCCGACGATCCGCCCGCACTTGCCGCGGATGAGCTCGAGCGCGTCGGGGTTCTTCTTCTGCGGCATGATCGACGACCCGCTGCTGACGCCGTCGTCGAACGTGAAAAACCCGAACTCCGCGGTCGCGTACAGGATCATCTCCTCCGCGATGCGCGACAGGTGGACCGCCGCGAGCGCGCACGCCGCGAGTGTCTCGACCACGAAATCGCGATCCGACACCGCGTCCAGGCTGTTGGCGGTGATGCCGTCGAAGCCCAGCTCGGCCGCGATCTTCTCGCGGTCGATCGGGTACGTCGTGCCCGCCAGCGCCGCCGACCCGAGCGGGCAGACGTTCACGCGCGTGCGTGCGTCGGCGAGCCTGGCCGCGTCGCGATCCAGCATCTCGACGTACGCCAGGCACCAGTGCGCGAGCAGGATCGGCTGGGCGCGCTGCAGGTGCGTATACCCCGGCATCGGCGTGCTGCGCTCGCGCTGCCCGAGCCTGACCAGCTCGCGCTGCACGCCGCGGATCTCGCCGATCCGCTCGTCGATCGCCCCGCGCGTCCAGAGGCGCAGGTCCGCAGCGACCTGGTCGTTTCGGCTGCGCCCCGTGTGCAGCTTCTTGCCCAGGTCGCCCAGCATCTCGATCAGCCGCTGCTCGACCCACGAGTGGACGTCTTCCGCGCCCGAATCGACAGGCGGCTCGTGCGAGCCGTGCACCTCGGCATCGAGATCCACCAACGCCGACACGAGCCGACCGACCTCATCCGTCGTCAGCACACCCGCCCCGCCCAGCGCGCGGGCCCACGCGGTTGAGCCCTCGATGTCTTGATGAACCAGCCGCCAATCGATCGGCAGCGAGTCGTTGAACGCGCGGAAGAGCGCGTCGGGGTCAGCGGTGAATCGGCCGCCCCACATGGCCCTTCGCTCATCCGCCATCAGGCCTGCGCCCCTTGCTCTGCCTCGAGCCGCTTGAGCCCCGCGATCCGCTCGGGCAGCGACAGCAGCCGGATGAAACCCTCCGAGTGCTTCTGGTCGAACACGTCGTCCGGGCCGAACGTCGCGAACTCCTCGGCATACAGGCTGTTGGGGCTCGACCGCTGCACGGGCGTGGCGTGGCCCTTATACAGCTCGACCACAATCGTCCCGTCCAGTTGCGACGCGATCGACTCGGCCGCGGCGCTGATCGCCTCGCGCATCGGCGTGAACCATCGCCCGTTGTAGACCAATTCGGCGAACGTCAGCCCGAGGTGCTCGCGGAAGTGCAGCGTCTCCCGGTCCAGCACGATCTCCTCCAGCGCCCGCAGCGCTTCGAGGACGATGGTCCCGCCGGGCGTCTCGTACAGCCCGCGCGACTTCATGCCCACGAGCCGATTCTCGACCATGTCCACACGCCCCACGCCGTGCTTCCCGCCAAGGTCGTTCAGGTGTGCGAGCAGCTCGTCGGGCTCCATCGCCAGGCCGTCCACCGCGGTCGGTCGCCCTCGCTCGAAATCGAGCATGACCCGTATCGGCTCGTCCGGCGCGTCGTTCGGGGAGACGGTCATCATCCACGCGTCGTCCGGCGGGGGCGACCACAGGTCCTCGATCGCCCCGCCCTCGTGCGAGACGTGCCACAGGTTCCGGTCCCGGCTGTAGATCTTCTTCGCCGTCGCCGAGCACTTGATGTTGCGCTCAGCAAGGTATTCGAGCAGGTCCTCGCGCGAGCGCATGTCCCACAGGCGCCACGGCGCGATGACCTCCATCTCCGGGGCCAGCGCGTTGTACGTGCTCTCGAACCGCACCTGGTCGTTGCCCTTGCCCGTGCACCCGTGCGCCAGGGCGTCGGCGCCGACCTTGTGCGCGATCTCGACCTGGGCCTTGGCGATGATCGGGCGCGCCATCGCCGTGCCCAGCAGGTACCGACCCTCGTACACGCCGCCGGTGATGATCGTGGGGAAGACATAGTCGCGGACGAACTCTCTCTTGAGATCCACGACGTAGCAGTCGCAGGCCCCGGACTGGATCGCCTTGTCCTCGATGCCGGCCAGCTCGTCCGCGCCCTGCCCGACGTCGGCGGCGAAACAGACCACCTCGCAGTCGTGGTTCTCCTTGAGCCACGGCACGATGGCCGAGGTGTCCAGCCCGCCCGAATACGCCAGCACGACCTTGCGCGACATCGCGTTCTCCGATCCTCGCGGCTCCCCCGCGCGAGTCCTTCAGTTGAGCAGCCCGCACAGCAGCGCGTTCTGCGTGTGCATCCGGTTCTCCGCCTGGTCGTACACGACCGACGCGGGCGCGTCGAACACGTCGCTGGTGACCTCGAGCCCGCGCCGGGCCGGGAGGCAGTGCATGAACAGCGCCTCGCCGCCGACGCCGTCGCTCGCCCTGGCCATGACCGCCGCGTCCACCTGGTACGCCGCGAACGCCGACGCCTTGGTCGACCGTTCCTCCTGCCCCATCGAGACCCACTTGTCGGTGTAGACCGCGTGGTGGCCGACGACAGCGCCCAGGTCGTGCGTGATCAAGAGCCGCGAGCCCGTGATCGCGGCCAGCGCGCCCGCGCGATCGGCGACGCTCGTGGCGGGCTCGTAGCCCGGCGGCGTGATCGCCGTGAAATCGACGCCCAGCTTCGCGCACAGCAGCATCAGCGAGTGGCAGACGTTGTTGCCGTCGCCGACAAACGCCAGCCGCTTGCCCGCAAGCCCGCCCAGATGCTCGCGCAGCGTGAACAGGTCCGCCAGCGCCTGGCACGGGTGCTCGTGGTCGCTCAGCGCGTTGACGACCGGGATATCCGCGTGGGCCGCGAGCTGTTCAATCGTCGAGTGCTCGTGCGTCCGCGCCACGATGCACTCGACCCAGCGTTCGAGGTTCCTGGCGTAGTCCTTGATCGGCTCGCGCACGCCGATGCGCGGCTCGGAGTGGTCGAAGAACATC
>JADFOF010000281.1 GCA_022563015.1 Planctomycetota bacterium | reverse complement strand
ACGATTCTTTTCGTCTATGGCGTCGCCGCCCTGGCGTATCGCATCTTCCTGTTCTTCTCCATCACCATGTTCGTCATGACCAAGCTGTTCGCGATCGGCCTCCTGCTGGCCATCTGGACCGCCGCCGCCTGGTTCCTCATCCCCGCCGGAAAGTTCATCCACTGGCACGCCACAGGCCCGCTGCTCAGCGAACACCGCGCCCGGGCGATCTTCACCTCGCTGGCCATGTTCGCCGCCGTCGTCGTGCTCCTCGGCGTCATTCCCGTCCCAGACCACCGCTACGCATGGGGTGTCGTCCAGAGCGAGCAGCGCAGCGGCGTGTACTTCGGCGTCGCCGGATTCGTCACAGAGGTCCGAGCGCGACCCGGCGATCGGGTCACGCGGGGCCAGCCCATACTCATCTGCGAAAACCCCACCCTCGAACGATCCGTCCGCCAGTACCGCTCGCAACTCGAGGAGTTCCGCGTCATCGAACGCAGCGTCATGGGACGAAGCGAGGCCGCCAGGCAGATCGCCAGCGAGAGAATTGACTCCACCATCGCCGTCCTCGAATACCTCCTCGGACAACGCGAAAAGCTCACCGTGCGCGCCCCGCACGACGGCGTCATCGTGGGCTCAGACCCGGCGGACCTGGTCGGCTCGTACGTCGCGCAGGGCGACGCCGCGTGCTCTCTCGTCGATCTCGAAAACGTCCATGTCGTCGCCGCGCTCTCCACCGCCCAGTTCGCCCCGCTCCAGGAGCTCGAAGATCAAGACACGCCCTACCGCACCTCGATCCGACGCGTCTCGCACGTCGGCCGCGTCATCACCGCCTTACACGTACAGCTCGATCCGGCAGGGATCCGCGAACTCCCGCACGCCGGCCTCGGCGTCTCCGGCGGCGGCGATGCGCCCGTCGATCCGCGCGACCGCTTCGGCCTGCTCGCGCGCCAGCCGCGCTTCCGCGCGACCATCAGGTTCACCGAGCCCACGAGCAGGCTCGGCCTCCCCGGCGAACGCGCACGCATCCAATTCACACTCACACCCAAGCCGCTCCTGACCCAGTGGTACGACCGGCTCCGAAAGCTCGTCCAGGGCCGCGTCAATCTGTAACAACCCGCCGTGTCACACGCACTCACACAATACAACGTCCTGTTCGACTCGCTGCGAAGCCGACGACGACGCCCCGAACTCCACCGCGGCCTCGATTCCGTCGTCGCCCGCGGCGTGATGCGATTCCGACAGCGCCGCATCTCCAACCGCTGGCTCGGTCAGCAGGCCGACCTCATCGACGCCATGGCCCCGCAGATCAAAACCCACTCCGAGGCGGTCCTCGATGAAGCCGTCGCCGACATCCGCGAGGTCTTCATCCGAAACCGTCAGGACGACGCCGCTGTGCGTCGAGCGCTGGCCCTCACACGCGAGGTCGCACGCCGACAGACCGGCGAAGAGCCCTTCAACGTGCAGCTCCGCGGCGCACTGGCGATGTACCACGGCCGCGTCATCGAGATGCTCACCGGCGAGGGCAAGACCCTGACCGGCTCCATCACCGCGCCGCTCATCGCATGGCGACACCGACACCTGCACGTCTTCACCGTCAACGACTATCTCGCCGACCGCGACGCCCAGTCACGCGAGTCCATCTACCGCCGATGCAGGCTCTCCGTCGGCGCCATCACACAGGAACTCGATCCTCGACATCGCCACGATGTTTACGCACGGTCGATCATCTACGGCACGCCCAAGCAGATCACCGCCGACTGGCTCCGCGACCAGATCCGGCTGGGACGCATCCGCACGGCGTGGGCGGGTCGGCAGTTCCTGGCCACGACCGGCTCGGGCGCCGCCGGGCCCATGATCCCAGGCCTTCGCGCCGCAATGGTCGACGAAGCAGACGCCGTCCTCATCGACGAGGGCGTCGTTCCGCTCATCATCGCCCGCGCCCGTCGCGCCGACGACATGGCCTCCTCCTACCAGCAGGCCGCCCGCATCGCCGAGATGCTCGACGAGGGCCCCGACTACGCCGTCGACCACGTCCGCCGAAAGATCGAACTCAAACGCAGAGGACGACACCGCTGCGCCCAGCACTTCATAGACACCCAAGACCCCATCTTCCGCGCCACCAGACGCGCCGAGGAGCTCGTACGAAACGCGCTCGTCGCTCGACACTGCTACATCCGAGGCCACCAGTACCAGATCGTCGACGGCCGAATCGTCATCGTCGACGAATACACCGGCCGCTTCCTGGCCGACCGCTCGTGGGAGCACGGCCTGCACCAGGCCGTCGAAGCCAAGGAATCGCTCGATATCACCGCAGACCGCGAGACACTCGCCCGCATGAGCTTCCAGCGATTCTTCCGTTCCTACCCGTTCCTGTGCGGCATGACCGGCACCGTCGCAGACGCCGCCGCCGAGATCGAGCACGTCTATGGCCGACCCGTCACCGTCATCCCCACCAATCGGCCGGTGATCCGCGAAACACTCCCCCTGCGCGTCTTTCGTTCCGCGGAGCGCAAGTGGACCGCCGTCGTCGATTCCATCCTCGCCATCAACGCACAGAATCGCCCCGTGCTCATCGGCACACGCACGATCGAGGCCTCCGAACATCTGAGCGAACGGCTGCACGCCCGAGGGCTCGATCACCGCGTCCTCAACGCAAACTTCGACAAGGATGAGGCCGATCTCATCGCACGCGCAGGCCGCGCCGCATCCATCGTCGTCGCGACCAACATGGCCGGCCGAGGCACCGACATCAAGCTCGATGACGCCGCACGCAAAGCCGGCGGGCTCCACGTACTCCTCACCGAAACCCACACCGCCAAGCGCATCGACCGTCAGTTCATCGGCCGGGCCGGGCGCCAGGGCGACCCCGGCTCCAGCCAGATATTCGTCTGCCTCGACGACGAGCTCGTACGCCATCAGACCCCCCGGCCCGCCGAGTTCTTCAAAAAACACTCTCGCACCGAGGAGCTCCACGCGAGCAGGCCCATCCGCGCCATGTTCAGGCTCGCACAGCGACGCGCCGAGGCCCGCGCCCGACGCAGCCGAGCCTCCGTACTCCGACAGGACGACTGGATCGAAAAAAACCTCCCCGGCGGCTAGATGTGGTTTCAATCAACGCGTCGCGCCCGCACCTCTATGCACGGCGAGTCTGATGACGAGCCCTTCGCGCAAGCGAAGAGTGTTGTGCAACCGGCGCCGAACACTCCGTGCTCGCGCCCGGGGCTCGTTCACGATGGACGCCGAGTCTGAGCCCGCTGCGGGCGAAGGCTCGGATCACCCCCATCACTCAAAACAACGAGAAGGCCGCCCGATTAGAGGCAGCCTTCCCGGAACACTCGGGAGGGATCTTTCGAGGCGTCCAGCTCCGATGGGTCCAAGTGAGGGGGGCTACTCGAACCCGGAGCCTCTCCATCACGACGCCGTCTCTCCCTCCACCTATGAGGCTGTTTAGTCTGCTCGAACCCTCCTCGTCTCTCATGCCGGGGCGAACCCGGCCCATCTCTTCCTCGCCACAGCCTAACGGAACGAGATTCTCAGTCAAGCACATTCTCGAAGAACAGCCTGAGAGACGCCCCAACCAAACACCGCCCATCGGCGCCCGCAGGGCCGGTATCAATGCGAGCTGGTCAGACCCGCGAAGGAGGCCCCTTCTGACACCGTGTCCGCGCCGATGTCGTACTACAAGACAGCCAGCATCAGATCGACCG
>JADFOF010000280.1 GCA_022563015.1 Planctomycetota bacterium | reverse complement strand
AGCGAGGGCTTGTTGGGCCCGTCGCCGTCGTCGTCGAAGACGTGCAGCGCGTAGACGCCGCCGCCGTCGTAGCCGGGGACCTGGGACCATTGCGATCCGTCCCAGCGGGCGAGCAGTCTCATGCTTTGCCCACCCGCTCTGAGGAACTGTCCGCCGGCGTAGAGCATGGGCGGCTCGGGCCCGTCGCCGTCAGCGTCGAAGACCGCCAGGGCCTGAACGAGCCCGCTTGTTCCGAGGCCGAGCGCTTCCCAGTTCGTTCCGTCCCAGCGCGCGATGTGGTTGACGACGAGCCCGCCGGCGGTCTGGAACGACCCCCCGACGTAGAGCGCGGGCGGTCGCGGGCCCGGGCCGTCGTCGTCGAAGATGGTCATTGTTTTCACATAGACTTGAGAGATGCTTGGCCCGAGCCCGGCCCCGATAAGCGAGAACGCTGTGCCATCCCATCGGAGCAGTATGCCGTTCGTCCCGCCGGGCCATTCGAGGATGCCGCCGCCGACAAAGAGGCTGGGCTCGTTGGGACCCGGGCCGTCTTCGTCGAACATGTGCAGACTCATCAGCACGGCCCGCAACCCCGGAATGTCATGCCATCGTGAGCCGTCCCAGCGCTTGAGATTGTGCTTCGGCCCGCCGCTGAACTCGGAGAACAGACCCGCGGCATAGAGACCGGGCTGTGGCGATCCGATGCCGGTGGTGTCGGCGACGCAGACCGCCTCCACGCTGCCGATGGTGCCAAGGCCCTCGCCGATCGCCCGCCACGCGCGCCCGTCGTAACTTGCGACAAGGTAGCGATCCACCGGCCTCACACCCCAGACCCCGCCGCAGATCAGGACGGGGCGGGCGGGGCCGGGACCATCGACGTCGAAAACAGCCATGTCCAGCGCTGCGCCATCGTCCGGATGCGTCGGCGCGGACCAGCCGGGCACACACTGAGCGTGAGCGTTCATCGCCAGCGCGAGAAGCGTCAGAATCGAGATGGCGCGGTGTTTCGGCATCGTTCCCCGAAGTATGATGCCGCCGAGCGGCTCGGATTTCACAAAATCCGGGAATTCGTCTCAGATTCTCTACTTTTTTCTCTCCCAGACTTTCACTTGCATTTCGTTCGGTCGAAATGTGAGAAAGTTTCGGTTCATTCCGATAATATCCTCGCACTGCGAGCCATGAGGTGGTACTTTGCGCGGCGTGCGGGTCGCGGACCGTCCTCGACCCGCTGGTTCGGAAATGGTTCCTTGGAGAGGAGTCTCGAAATGAATCATACTTTTTACAAGGCAAAGAGGTCTCGCGTGCGCACGGCGTTCGTGCTCGTCGGTGCGGCGGTCATCGCGATCTCGGCAACGCCGCGAAGCGCCTCAGCGCAGGTGACACAGCAATGGCACGCCCGCGAGTTTCAGGACAGAGTCTTCGGCGTCGATGACGCTGTGGACATCGCGTACTGGAAGGATGAGTCGAAGAATCCGCCGAAGGAATGGGTCTACATGACGGGGTATCAGACGACGAGCACCGGGGCGACGGTCTTCGCGACGTACAAGTACGACCCGAACGATCCCGGGCCCATCGCCACATCCGTCGCGGATATCACCTATCCCGAGATCGCCGGTCAAGCCACGGGCACGAACCGTGCCGTGGCGATCGCAATCGATCCTGAGACCGGCGACGTGTACGTCACGGGCGAGTCGATCGATCCCACTGGGGCCGACGGGCTCGACTACGTGACGATCAAGTACGACAAGGACTTGGTGCCCGACGAAGACTGGGAAGCGGCGGGCCATCCGGGCGCGGTCGTGCGCTGGGACAATCCGATCTTCGCCGGTCCCGGCAGCCACGACCGGCCGGTGGACATCGCCCTTGGCAAACGGTTTGCAGAGTTTGGGGCACCGCAAAACGTCATTGGAATCACGGGCAGGTCAAATGGTGGACCGGCGACGAAATACGACATCGTTACGGTGCTCATGAACGCGGTCACCGGCAACCCGTGGTCCGACTGGGGCGACGTTGGATTGGGGGTGGGCGCGCGTTCGTTCAACGGCGACGCCGACGGCAACGACTCGGCCGCCGGACTCGATCTGTATTGGAGTGGAGGGATAGAAGGCGAGGCCGGTTTGTATACGATCGTCGCGGGAACGACGCGGTACCTGCACAGCGGGCAGCCGAACGACGACATTGTGACGATCCAATACGACCCCGACGGGAATCGGACCGGTTCGGGCTGGACGAACGTGTACGACGGGCCGATGATCGGCGACGACGTGGCCACCGCGATGGTCGTGAATCTGAAGCGTGGAGGTGTGTTCGTGTGCGGGTACACGCCGCACTACGTGGCCGGTGCGAGCGCGTCGTCAGGCGGGGGGTCGGGCACAGGCGCGGCATCCGGCGGCGGCGGTCTCCGACGCTGACTCTATCTTATTTGCATACTTCGACGACATCGGTGATTAGTGAATAAAGTGACCTAATAAGGGATTCTTGGCAAACACCTAAGGCGTGCGCGTCCGGAACGGGCCCGGGCCGTCAACCAACAAGAGCGACGACCGGGCGATGGACATCACGCTGGACCAGAATCCACTCGGGATTGGCTGGAGGGTCTGGCTGACCGGGCACGTGCGCGAGTCGGACGGCAGGGGGTACGACGTGGCGACGATATCGTATATCGTCTGGCCTTTCGAACAATCCCCGAACCCCAACGAGGAGTTGACGCCCTATCTGCCGACGACATCGGAAAAAGGAGTGGCGGTGACGGCCAACGTCAGAGATGTGTACGTGACGGCCTCGATCCAGCCGAGCAATAACGACATGCCCCTGATCCTCACGTTCAAGATCGATGAGGACATGGGGATATACGCGGTCGACTGGATGAGACTGTTCGGCAACGGCATCAGCGATATCCCCTCGGCGATCATCGCGCCCACAGCGGCGGACGACAGCGTGCCCGTATTCGTCGCGGGGCAGTCCTTCCTGGGCGCTACACTTCACGACCAGATCAGCCTCCGCTACACCGAGCCTCCATAACCGCGACAGGGGCGGGCACGGGGGCGGACTCGGCCGGTCGCTACAATGGGCCTCATGGCCTACACCGTTCTGGCACGCCGATACCGGTCGCAGACGTTCGACGAGGTGGTCGGGCAGGAGCCGATCGCGCGGACGCTCAGGGCTGCGATCGACCAGGGCAAGGTCGCCCATGCCTACCTGTTCTGCGGGACTCGTGGCGTGGGCAAGACCTCGATGGCGCGGATCTTCGCCAAGGCGCTCAACGGGGGGAGCGAGGCGGCGGACGCGGCGATCATGGCCGGGCAGGACACCGACGTGATCGAGATCGACGGGGCCAGCAACCGGGGCGTGGACGAGGCGCGCGAGCTGATCGCCAACTGCATCTACCGGCCCATGCGCGGGGCGTACAAGATCTACATCATCGACGAAGTGCACATGCTGACCACTCCGGCGTTCAACACCTTGCTCAAGACCATGGAGGAGCCGCCCGAGCACGTGAAGTTCATCCTGTGCACCACCGAGCCTCAGAAGGTGCCCGCAACGATCCAGAGCCGATGCCAGCGGTTCGATTTTCGGACGATCGCGACGGCCAAGATCGCCGAGCACATCGGCGCCGTGGTCAAGAGTGAGGGGCTCAAGGCCGAGCCGGAGCTCCTGCAGGCGGTGGCGAGGCTCGGCAACGGTTCGATGCGCGACGCGCTGAGCCTGCTGGAC
>JADFOF010000279.1 GCA_022563015.1 Planctomycetota bacterium | reverse complement strand
CGGTAGCTCAGCAGTTCGGAGGTTTGGATTAGTTCGGATTAGTTCGGATTGGTTCGGGGAACTGCCAACTGCAAACAGCCAACTGAGAACTGGGTTCGGATTGGTCCGGGTCCGCCCCTTGCCCTAGACCCTGCCTGGATGCGTCGTTCGCTTCGCCGTCGCCTAGTCGTCGCCTGTTGATCGCCGAAAGTCATCCTTCATCCCTCATCTTTCTGCAATCTGCCAACCGCCAACTTACAACTACCAACTCCCCCCTCATTTCTAACAGATTTCCAGCCCGCCGACCCCACGAGCAGGCGGCGTGGCACGGGCATTGCGCTTACCCCCTCTAAGTCCACCCATGTCCATCATTGCTCTTCCGCTATTCGTGATCGCGTCAGCCATACAAACCACGCCGAACTACGAAACGTTCACAGTCACAGAAGTGAAAGTCGAAGAGCGGTTCGCTGGCCAGTATGGTACGCGCATCAGGACGGAACTCGTGCTGGAAGCGGGAGGCCGAAGAGTAACCGTCCACATCCAAGACGTGCGCCACGGCCGATTTCAGAAAGCAGATTCGCCGTGGCTAAAAGGGCACCAAGTGCGAATCCCCGAAGTCGGGACGCGCAAAGAAGTCGTGCTGAGGCCGGACCAGGTCGTGGTGACCGGCTACATCCTGCCGCCGAACGAGATTCCGAAGATGTACTGGGTGTTCCCGGGATCATTCGTCGGCATCCCAATCCCCGCCGAGATAGACAATCCTGGCACTTCCTGAATCTGTAAGGCAAACCCTGCCCAAGTGATTCCGTCGGGGCCGGTCGCGTGTTCGAGCATCCATGTCCCGCCAGCGCCAAGCCGCCCGTCAATTCCGATTAGAAATCGGTCGTCCTGGTCGTGCTGCCCGCCGAAGTGCAGCCGGTAGTCGTCGTGGTCGTACCGCATGACCAGGAACTCGGTCCCCTCGCCGCCGTCCCAGCCCATCATCCCCGCAGCGATCGCAAACCGACCTTCGGTCCGCTCTTCATAGATGAGCATCTTGGCATCGATCGCGGTCGTGCCGTCACGCCTGCGCCCAACGCCGAATTCAAACCGGTCGAACATCCCGAAGTCGAACCGCGTGCCGTCGTACACCCTGCCGTCGTACGGCGTCTTGTAGTCGGAGGACGACGCGGTGAAGTTGAATTCGCGGTGGCCGAGGATGTCGGCGATGGCCTCGATGGTCTCGGTCGACGCCACGCGCGAACCGGGCAGCGTGATGACAAGCGTGCGGCCGACGACCCCGGCGATGCCGCGCGACAGATACGTGTTCGGCGTCTTGTCCAGGCACCGCAGCCGCGCGAGTTCGAGCAGGTTCGGCGCGGGCTTATCGAGCATGGGGGCGACGGCTTCGGGCGTGATGTCGCGCGGCGCCAGCCCCGTGCCGCCCGTCGTCAGGATCAGGTCAACACCCGCCTCGACCCACGCCCGGATCGCCGGCTGGATCCGCTCCGTCTCGTCCGGGACGCACGTGGACCCGTGGAGCCGGGCGCCGAACGTGTCCTCGAGCAGCGCGACCAGCGCGGGCCCGGACGTGTCCTCAGCCTCGCCGCGAGAGCAACGGTCGCTGATGGTCAGCACCGCAAACCGGAAGGACGCCGGGACGGTCATGGGCGATCCCCGGCGACGTAGTGGCCCGAACGCCCGCCCTTCTTCTCGATCAGACGGATCGACTCGATCACGATGCCGCGATCGATCGCCTTGCCCATGTCCACGACGGTGAGAGCCGCGACCGCGGCGGCGGTGAACGCTTCCATCTCGACACCCGTCTTCCACGTCGCCCTGGCCGTGGCGCGAATCACGACCTGCTCGCCCTCGAGCCCGAGCTGAACCTCGATCGCCTCCAGCGGGACCGAATGGCACAGCGGGATGAGCTCGTCCGTGCGTTTGGCGGCCTGTATGCCGGCCAATCGCGCCACGCCCAGCACGTCCCCCTTCTTGAGCGTGTTGTCGCGTATGCACTCGGCCAGCGCGGGCGCGACGCGCACCCGCGCCTCAACCACCGCGACCCGCGCTGTGATCTTCTTGTCCGAGACGCTGACCATGCGCGCCTTGCCGGCCTCGTCGGTGTGCGTGAGCTTGGTGCGGTCGTTGGTCATGGCTTTATAATTACAGCGTCCAGGGGTGGAACTCGAACGGGCCGGGGCCGGGTTCGCCCGGCGGGATCACCACGAATCCGTCCGCCCGGGCCGCCGAGACCAGGTCGCCCGAGCCCTTGCTGCCGACAGACTCGGCCAGCCCGCCCGGCACAAGCCGCACCAGCCGATGCCACCACAGCGGCAGTGATTTTCCATCGGGGTTGACAAGCATAACGGTTCGCGGCGGCGGCGTGCGCGTGAGCCCGCCCAGCGCGTGCAGCACAGGCCGAACCAGCCGACGCGCCGTGACCGCCACCGAGACCGGATTGCCCGGCAGCGCGACGATGGGCTGTCCGTCGATCGACACCGCGGCCAGCGTGGGTCGGCCCGGACGCTGCGGAACCCCGTGGAACAGCGTCCGCGCGCCAACCTCGCGCAGCACCGCCGGGACGTAATCGCGATCGCCCATCGACACCCCGCCGCTGAGCACGAGCACATCGGCCCGCTCCAGTGCGCTCGCGATTGCGGCGCGGATCGCGCCCCGGTCATCGCGCACGTGGACAGCCGCGGCCGGTGCGACCCACAACGCGCCGGCGAGAAACGCAGCCAGGGTCGGGCCGTTCGAGTCGTGCAGCTGCCAGGGCCTGGGCGACACGTCGGCGGGCACGACCTCATCGCCGGTGGTGAGAATCGCCACCTTGACCCTGCGGTAGACCTCGACCCTGTGATGCCCGAACGACGCCAGCACGCCGACCAGCGCAGGCGTGATCTCAACGCCCCGGTTCGCGACGGATTCGCCGGCCTGGATGTTCTCGCCACGTCGGCGGATGTTGAGCCCGGGGCGCAGGTCGGCCGCGATTGCGGGGTCGATCGTGATCGCGTCGGGCTGCTCGTCGACGTCTTCGCGCTTGACGACAAGGTCCGCCCCGGCAGGAACACACGAGCCGGTCATCACGCGCACCACGCCGCCGGCGGGCATGTCGATCGGCTCGACTCCCGCGGGGATGTCAGCCAGAACCGGGAGCCTGCCCGCGTCGCCGGTGCGCACCGCGTAACCATCCATCGCGCTCACGTCCGCCGCCGGGCTCGCACGATCGGCGCGAATCGCCTCTGCCAGAACCCGGCCGTGGGCATGGTCGAGCGCCAAGCGCTCAGTCGCCACCGGATGCGCGTGCTCGAGCAGCAGGCGGATCGCGTGCTCGGGCGACTCCGCCTGCGGGGCGTCAAGGGTGTGCGGAACCTTGGTCGGCATGGTCAGACCTTGGCCACCACGTCTTCGATCCACCCGCGAGCACGCATCATCGCAGGAAAGCCGATGGTGGGCGCCGCGATGATCGCAGCGTGGCGGAGATGCTCAGCCGTCCAGCCCGCCGCCAAAGCCTTGCGCGTGTGCGAATGGGCAGCCCCCTCGAGACCCGCCCCGATCGAGATGCCCAGCTTGACCAGCGCAATCGCCTTGGCGTCCAGCGGGCCCGCCTTCGCGCACGCCTCACCGAACTGCTCGTACGCACCGACAAGGGCCGGCTGCTGCTCCTTCATCTCGACATACGGCTTGGGGATCGACATCATTCTTCTCCACCTCCCTCTCCCCCCGGGAGAGGGCTGGGGTGAGGGCCTTCGTCTCCGCCTCC
>JADFOF010000278.1 GCA_022563015.1 Planctomycetota bacterium | reverse complement strand
CGGTCGGGTGACATGGCGGCAACGACGGTTCGGAGTTCATCGATCCGCGCAACAATCGTGTAGGGTGCCAGACCCTGGCTCTCCAGAAGCGCCAGATAACCACGGACGGCTTCCTTGGTCACCCGGTCGGCGGGGTGCTGACCTGGGATGACGAGGTTCTGGCCCAGCAGGAAAGTTAGCCACCGCCCATAGCCCCGGCGGTTCTTGTGACGCGTGGCCGGTGACCAGTGGCAGGCTGGCCCCGGATCGTCGAGGACATGATCCTCCCTGATTGCCTTCATCCACGCCACACGATCGGCTTCCGGCCACTCGTCGAGCTTCAGACAGCGGCGGCTGGGATCCTGGAAGGGCAACATCATCGATGCCCTTTCCTGGTGACGCGGACTTTCCCAGGAACGGCGGCCCTGCGTTGTTCGAGGATCACGTCGTCGAAGTGACGCGCCGCGGACTTGGTCTCGAAACCCGTGTAGGATTCTGTGGTTGTGTCGATAGACCGATGAACCAGAACCCGCCGCACCACCTCGTATGAGCCGGGGTTGCAGTCGAGGAATAATTTGGCGCCGATGTGACGCATGAGGTGGGCATTTACCTCCAGGCCCGTGTGCTTGTAGATGATCCGCTTGATCTGTGGCCCGAGCGAGCCGGGTCGTTTCGCTCTATCCGCTTTACCGGGGAAAAGCCAATCTCCTGGACGGTTGAATAGAGCGGGGCGATAGCTGTCGAGATATCGCTCAATCAGCTGCGCGCTTTCCGTCGGTAGCTCGAACTCTATCGGCTCGCGGTTCTTGACCTCATCGGATGGGATCGACAGCAGGAGACGTCCCTTGCGGCCGGGTCTCGTCCAGAAGAGGGTCTCGTCGAGCTTGAGGTTTGCGAGATTGCCAATACGCAGAGGACACATCGTCAGTATCTCGATGGCCACCGCCATCTGCATGAGTACGGCTGCCTTGCGGCCCCGGGCGCGTTTGGCGAGTGCCGCCAGGTGCGAGGGAAGATGCAGGAGTTGCGAGACGTTCGCCGGATCTTCATGACCGAGGGTGCCGTACTGGCTCTGGGCGGGGGCCTGATGGGCTTGGCGCTGGGCGTCGGTTATGCCGCCCTGATGCTCCATGGACTCAAAACCTGGTGGATCGGTTCGGTCAGGACGACCTTCCTCTGGCTCCATGTCACGCCGTTGAGCCTCGCGATCGGTTTCATGATCGGAGTTCTCGCCGGATTGGCCAGCGTCTATTTTTCCGTTCGCACGCTCAGCCGGGCCGAACCCGTAAATCTCTTGGCGGGGGGCGCGGCGATTTCCGGGACCATGGCGGACGAGAAAAAAACCGAACGCCGGAAACGGCGCGAAACCTGGGCGGGCCATGCGTGCGCGCTCGTGGCTATCGCTTCGTTCGCGGGTTCCGCTTCGTTCTCCGCCGCAGCCCGCGCGGGCTTATTTTTCCTCGGCGGCGCGGGATTGCTCGTCGCGGCGCTCTGTTATTTATCGGTCATCTTGCGCACGCGGCCGCAAACTTCGACGCGACCCGGAAGCCTTTGGCCCGTGGCGCGGCTCGGCGTGCGCAATGCCTCGCGCCATCACGCGCGTAGCGTCCTGAGCGTCGGATTGGTCGCAACGGCGGTGTTCATCATCGTGGTGCTCTCAGGGCTGCGTGAGCTGCTCAAGCCGGCGAACAGCTACATCGTGCGGTTCGACCTGGCGGTCGGCGCCCAGGGGCTGAGCGAGGGATCGGAGGTGCGCATCGGCGGGCAGAAGGTCGGTCGGGTCACGAGCGTGCAGTTCACCTATGACGGGGACGATGGCATGCCCACATCGGTCGACGTGAAGATCCGCATCCCGCGCAAGCTGAGGCTGCACGAGGGGGCGACGGCGCGGCTGGAGGTTCCGCTGCTGGGCTCGACCTCCGTGTTGAACTTCCCGAGCCTCGGGGATCCGGAGGCCGCGGTGATCGAGCGGGGAGGCGTCGTGCGTGGCCAACTGGCGGCGCCGGCGTTCCTCGCGTCCGCCGGTTATGGCTCCGAGCAGTCGAACCAGATGCAGCACATCCTCACCGGGATGGACGACATTGTGACTCGCGTCAACGAGGGGATCGTGCCCGGTGTGGAAGAGGTCGTCGCCGATGTGCGAGATCGGTCCGGGGTCTGGTTTGACAGTATTGATTCGACGACGCTCAACGCGATGAAGTTGGCGGCGAGTCTCCGTGCGATGCTCGATAACAACAGGGCGAAGATCGACTCGACGATCGCGAGCGCCGAGAGCGCCACTGGCAAGGCGGACGAGATCGCCTCGCGCGTGCGTGACGAGATGGTCGAAGCGGCGATCGCAATGCTTGAGGACGGACGATCGGTCGCCGCCGACGCGAATCAGACGGTCGAGCGTATTGATGCGCTGATCCAGGAGGCGACGCCCGACATCCGCATGTCGATGGCGAATCTTCGGCTGACGGCGGACCAGTTCAAGATGGCGTCGATGGAGATCCGGAGGGCGCCGTGGCGGCTGCTGTATCGCCCCGACACGAAGGAGCTGGAGTACGAGCTGCTCTACGACGCGGCGCGCAGCTACGCGGACGCGGTGAGCAATCTGCGCGGCGCGTCAGCGTCGCTGGAGTCAGCGGCGAGCACGGACGGATCGCGGCTGGCGCTCGATGGGCAGACGATCGGCGATCTTTCCGAGCGTGTGGGGGCCGCGTTTGCGGATTATCAGTTCGCCGAGGAGCGGTTTCTTCGATTGTTGCTGGAGAAGGCGGGGCAGTGAGTCACCAGCGTCCGGTGCGCATCTTTCGCGACCAGAAGCCGTAGCGGACGAGGCGGCGAACGATCTCGGTGCGTGTCGGTTTGGGTCCGGGCCCCAGCGCGGTCCGCCATCGCCACCGCCAGTATGGGCCGCGGAAACGAAAGCGCGTCAGGACGCCGAGGCGGGCGAGTTCGCACAGGCCGAGGCAGACATCGAGAATGGTTTCGAGGAGCCGGCGCATTCTTGAGTCGTGGGAGCGGTGGAGGTGGAAGGTTATTTCAGTTCGTCGGGGAGCAGGGCGTGGAGTTCTTTCAATCGCTCGGCCTGCTCTCGCGGCATGACGAGGGTGGCCTCGGGTGTGTGGATGACGATCAGGTTGTCGGCGCCGAGGATGGCGACATGGTGACCCGGGTTGGATGAGGCGACGAGGGTGTTCTTGCAATCGCACAGGGTCGCGCGGGCGCCGGCGACGAGTGACTGGCGGTTGTTGTCTTCGTCGGGTTCGAGTGTGTCGGCGAAAGAGGGCCAGCTTCCGACGTCGAGCCATTCCACGTCGGTAAGCACGGTGCAGACGCTGAAGCGATCGTCGGCGGAAGCGGGCTCCATGACGGCGTAATCGACGCTCGTTTTGGGGAGCGTCGGGTACACCTCGTTGAGGACGCGCTGCTGATCGGGTGTGGCCCAGGCGCTCGCGATGGTGTCGAGACCGGCGCGGGACTCGGGCAGGAAGGCGCCGATGGCGTCAAGGATGGTCCGGGCGCGCCAGACGAACATGCCGGAGTTCCAGCCGAAATCACCACTTTCGAGGTAGCGCCGGGCCGTTTCGAGGTCGGGCTTTTCGACGTAGCGCTCGACGGCGAAGGCGCCGTCGTGACCTGCGATGGGCGATGATCGCTGGACGTAGCCGTAGCCGGTGGCGGGGCAGGTGGGTTTGATCGAGAAGGTGACGAGGCGTGAGGGGTCTTCTTCGGCGAGGGTGAAGGCGAGATCGACGCAGCGCTGGA
>JADFOF010000025.1 GCA_022563015.1 Planctomycetota bacterium | reverse complement strand
CGGAGCATGTTGAGCAGTGTGCGTTCGGCGGCGAGTATCTGGCGTGTGGGGCCGAGGAGCGAGCCGAGCGAGTGCCCCGCGTCGAATGGCTGACCGTCGGTGAGGCGCGGGCGGAAGAGGACGGCGTTGGCGAAGATGTCGAGCAGATCGCCGACGAACGCGATGCCGGAGGCGATTCCCGGCTGGCGGGCGACGATGTCGGCGTGAGTCTTTGACTGGCCATCGACCACGGCGAGTGATGTCGCGTCGCGGGCGGACGGGCCGAGGTCTTCGAGGCGGGAGAGCTCGAATAAGCGGGCGACCAGCCCTTCGCGGACGAGTTGGTCGTGGAGTTGGTCCAGGGTCATGGCGTTGAGATCGGGCACGGGGTCGATCATACCCATGGGTGTTTGAGGGCGTAGACTCTGTCCCGGTCGTCGCGCGTCGGCCGGGATCTTCTTTATCAGTCGAGGTTGCCCATGGACTTGCTCTCGGGAAAGAAGGGACTGGTTGTCGGCGTCGCGAACGAGCGGAGCTATGCGTGGCACATCGCCGGCGCGCTGATTGAGCACGGTGCGACGTGCGCGTTCACGCACATGCCCGGGGAGAAGCACGAGCGTCGGGCGCGTCGGGCGATCGGTGAACTGGGGGTGAGCGACCCGTGGCTGAAGCCGCTCGACGCGGGCAGCGACGACCAGATGGACGCGGTGTTCAGCGCGTACGCGGAATCGTTCGACCGGATGGACTTCCTGATCCATTCGATCGCGTACGCGGAGCGAGAGTGGCTGGTGCCGGGCAAGTTCGTCGAGATCCCGCGGCAGGCGTTCCTGAACGCGATCGACATCTCGGCGTACTCGCTGGTGGGGATGGCGCGGCGTGCCAAGCCGATCATGTCCAGGACCGGCGGATCGATCCTGTCGATGAGCTACTACGGATCACAGAAGGTGGTTTTGGGGTACAACGTGATGGGTGTTGCGAAGGCGTGCCTGGAGTGCACGACGCGGTACCTGGCGTCGGAGCTTGGCGAGTATGGGATCCGGGTGAACACGATCTCGGGCGGGTATCTTCGGACGCTGTCGGCAGCGGCTGTGGGCGGGGCGGAAGGGATCGGGGATGCCAACCACCACCGGGCGCCGCTGCGACGCAACGTCGAGGGGGGCGAGGTGGGGCGCACAGCGGTGTACCTGGTGAGCGATCTGTCCAGCGGTGTGACGGGGGGGAACATCTTCGTGGACTGCGGGGCCAACACGATCGGAATCTAGGTGATTGGTGCGGCGTTTGGGGCGTGCTTTCGACCCGATAACCGGGAGAAATGCGGGTCCGATGGTGTGGATCGAGCCGGCGAGCCGATGAGATTGTCGTGAGCATCGTGCCGACGAATCTGGCGTCGTCGATGGCGGGGACGCAGCAGGCCGAGAAGGTCGAGGCCGCGGACAAACGCAAGCGCGAGGTGGACAAGGCGCGAGCGAAGGCCAAGCCTCATAACGTCTCGCCGGAGCAGACCGACGAAGTGATCGTGCAGGTCGAGGCGGCCGAGGCGGTGCGCCACCTTGCGGGCAATGAGCAGGAAGAGGCTCACAACGATCGACAGTCGAAGCCTCGGTACGACGCGCGTGGGAAATCCAGGCCGGACGAGGCGCCGCGGATTGATATGGAGGGGTGAAGGGGCAGTAGGCAATGGGCAATAGGCAGTGGGCGGGATCGGCTCCCTGCCGGTCGCGGCTCGTACGTGGGCGCGCTGCGAGCGCTCTCTGCCGAACGAGGCACGACCGGGAGGGAGTGCTTGGTGCGTCACCATCGCGAGCGGGGTCGTCGAACTACCGCTCCCTTCCGGTCGCGGCTCGTTGTGCGCCGGTCGCGGATCGTTGGGCGCGTGTCGCGAACTTCGGGGCGCGTAGTTGGGATCGATTAGGCGGCGGTGTCGAGTGTGAAGGCGGGTCGCTGACCGTGGGCGCGCTCGATGGTGCGCACGACCTCGATGAGCACGCGGGCGTCCGCATCGCACCCGATCAGCCACGGCGCAAAACGAAGATCCTCGGCGAGATCCTGGCTGAGAAACTGCAGCCGATCCGGCTCGGTGAGGGCGCACAACATGCAGATGCCGGCGGCGACGCGGCCGACCGTCAGCGGGCCCGCCACGCCACAGTCGATCTCGGATTGCAGGAACGCGCCGGTGTCGGCGACGGCGAGGTGGGCGTGCTCGCGCATGACGCGTTCGGCGCGTACGACGGACCGCATGGCGGCGTCATCGTCGAGGTCTGCGAACTCGATGGCGACGGCTCGCAGGGCGGGCTCGGGCTCGTCGGGGAGCACGCGGACGGCGGCTTCGATCACCCGGCGGCGGATCTGCTCGCAGGCGAGCCAGTCGGCGGTGACGTACCAGGCGCTGACGGCGCGTGCGGCGGCGGCGAGGGCGGGCGACGGGCTGTCGCCGCTCGAGTCGCACACGATCTTTCCGAGTTCGCGCATCACGTCGTGCAGGCTCTGGACGTGATGCGCGATGGTGGTGCCGTGCCAGCGGTCCAGCCGAAAGTCGATGGGCTGACGGCCTCGGAGACGATCGGTGATCCCGAGGCGAGCGGGTGTGCGTGCGAGCAGTGCGGCGGCCTCGAGGAGCAGGCGGATGGTGCGCGCGTCGTGCTGGCCAACGCGCGTCAAGCCGGAGAACGTCACCAGCTGCGGATCGATGCGCCCGGGAAAAACGGAGGCGTATGAGAGTGGTGTCGGCCGAGCCCAGTCGAACCATGCGGCGTTGCGGCCGACGGTGTCGGGTGTGACGATGCGGGTCGGGCCGGCGTGGGTCTGCCGAAGGATCGCGTCCAGGCCATGGCGGTTGAGGATCGCGCGGTCGTCGGCGGTGGGATCGATGGGTACGAAGCGGGCGCGTGCGCACCCGGGTGCGTTGAGGACGGCTTGGGCGAAGGCCCAGGGCAGGTCCAGGCCGATGCGGATGGGCGCGGCCGGCCAGTGGAGTGTGTCGAACCGACGGACGGCGGCGTCGCGGAAGGAACCGAGCCGGTCCGGATCACGTGCGAGCGTGCGGCTGAGGCGGCGCACGAGATCGGCGACAGGCGCGATGGCGCGTGACGTTGCGGCGAACGCCGGGCCGACCAATCCTCGCGCCCAAGCGCGGTGAGCCGATCGAATCATCTCCCTCTCTCCTTGGCCGGGCGCCCGTGCCGGCGGACCGACGGGCCGGGGCGTCGATTCCGTGGATTCATGGCGAAACTAGGGATCGGCGTCACTGGGGCGGGGCGTGAGCCGAGTGGGCGCGATGTCACGCTTGGCGTGCGGACCGGCCGGATCGTGCGGATCGTGGATTATGGGCGGTGTGCGGCGTGGTCAGGACGGCCCGGAGAACCACTTGGCGAGGGCGTGGAGTGTGGCGGCTCTGCCGATGGCGCCGATGGATTCGGTGAGCGGGATGTCCTTGGGGCAGACCTTGACGCAGTTCTGCGCGTTGCCGCAGCTTGCGATCCCGCCCAGGCCGGTGAGGATGTCGAGGCGATCGGGCGCCAGCTGCTTGCCGGTCTGGTGGCTGTTGAACAATCGGACCTGGCTGATGGCGTGCGCGCCGATGAACGACGCGTCCCATTTGGACTCGTCGTGCTCGATGGTGTACTGGGGACATGCTTCGAGGCAGCAGGCGCAGGTCATGCAGGTGGAGAGTGTGTAGCGAGTGAGTTGCGGGCGCGCGGGCTCGCGCGGGCCCGGGCCGAGGTGGTAGGTTCCGTCGATGGGGATCCATGCCTTGATGCGTTTGAGGGCCTCGAAGGCGCGGGAGCGGTCAACCCAGAGATCGCGCACAACGGGGAACTTGGACATGGGTTCGAGTGTGATGGAGTCGCCGTGGTTGGGCGCGTACTCGTCGATGAGGCACGAGCAGCTCTGCCGGACCCGGCCGTTGATGAGCATGGTGCAGGCGCCGCAGATTTCTTCGAGACAGATGGCGTCCCAGACGACGGGCGTTGTGGCTTTGCCGTCGGCGGTGACGGGGTGTGCGGCGATCTGCTGGAGGCAGCTGATGACGTTGGCGCCGCGTTCGACCTTGACGTCAAAGTGTTCCCATCGGCTGGGCTTTCCCGGGCCGTCGCAGCGTTTGATGCGGATGCGGATGGTTCGGCCGGGCTTTGCGGCCTGGCGGTTGAGTCGGCGTTGCGTCGGTGAGTGTGCGTGTGCGAGAGCCATCAGGTGTTTTCGTCCTGTGCCGGGCCGCCGGGATGGACAGCCTGGACGAGCTTCTTGAAATCGTTGCGGAAGTGGGCGGGCAGTTGCGTGGCGAATGCTTTGTCCAGTGGAACACAGCGGATGAGTTCGACGACGTCGGCGAGATCCTTGGCCCGCTCGACGCGGCCGAGCCCGCTGTGGAGCTTGAAGGCGATCAGGTCGGGAAGGGCGACGACCGTAACGCCCTGGAGTACGACGGTCGATCGGGGGGCCGAGCCGGTCTGCTGCTCGGTCACCAGGTGGATGGGGACGCCGTCGAGCGTGTGCTGCTTTGCGGATTCGTCCCAGAGCGCGCCGGCGGCCTGGATCGCCTTTGCGGCGGCGTCGGTGTCGGTGACAAACAGGTCAACGTCCTCGGTGGTGCGTCGGTAGCCGTGCAGGAAGACCGCGACGCCGCCCAGGACGGGCGAGCCGGTGATGCCGGCGGCGCGGCGTGCGACGTCGATGAGATGGGAATCCTGCTCGAACATGCCCAGGGCCAGTTGCTCCTGCTTTGACAGCGAAACGTGCATGAACGCCTACTTCGCGACGACCGGCTGCCCGGTTTTGTGTTGCTGCTCGGCCTCGATCTTGCCGTAGGTCCGAGGTCGGGGCCTGACGAGCCGGGTGTCCACGTCGCGGTAACTGATATCGGTCGATCGCGACTGGGGGTCATAGGTTGCGATGGTGGTTTTGAGGAAGTTCGGATCGTCGCGGTCGGGGAAGTCGGTGCGGAAGTGCGAGCCGCGGCTTTCCTTGCGCTTGAGCCCGCCGAGCGCGATGGCCTCGGCGAGGATGAGCATGTCGCCCAGGGCGCGGGTGTAGCTGAGGGACTGGTTGGTCCACATGGCGGCGTCGGAGAGGCGGACGCGCGAGTAGCGATCGCGGAGGTGCGCGAGCTTTTTCAGACACTGTTCGAGGCGCGGGCCGGACTTGACGACGGTCGAGGCCTCGGTCATCTCGACGCCCAGATCGTGGCCGATCCTGTACGGGTTGGTCTCGTCGGTCATGTCGCCGGCGTCGGCGGAGTCGAGCAGGGCCTGATGCTTTGACTGCTCGTGCTGGGCGGCGGCGTCGAAGGTGGCGGGGTCGAGCGAATCGGCGGGAGTTTCGCCGGGCTCACATTCGCGGACGTAGTTGACCACGCTGGCGCCGCTGAACAGGCCGTCGAAGATGCAGCTGAGCAGGGCGTTGGCGCCCAGGCGGGTGGCGCCGTGGAAGGCGAAGCTGACCTCGCCGAAAGCGTAGAGCCCGCGGATGTTGGTCATCATGTTCTCGGGTGCGCCGGGCTGCATGCCCTGGCCGGAGTCGGTGGAGACGGGCACGACGCCGCCGGCCCTGTGCTCGCCGTGCGGCTGGGGCGGGTCGTACGCGCCGTGCACGTAGCCGGTCCAGAGCCCGCCCATGGAGTAGTGGACGGCGGGAAATATCTTCATGGGTGTGAAGCGCGGGTCGTCGCCGACAAACTTTTCGTAGATCTCCATGATGCCGCCGAGCTTGCGTGTGAGGTAGTCCGGGTCGCGGTGTGTGAGGTCGAGATAGACGACGTTCTCGCCGCCGATGCCCATGCGCTGGTTGACGCAGATGTCGAAGAGTTCGCGGCTGGCGATGTCGCGCGGGACCAGGTTGCCGTACTTGGGGAATTTTTCTTCGAGGAAGTACCATCGTTCGCTGGCGGGGATGTCCTTGAAGTCGCGTGAGTCGCCCTGTTTTCTTGGCACCCAGATGCGTCCGCCCTCGCCCCGTGCGGATTCGGACATGAGGCGGCACTTGTCGGCGCCGGGTATGGCGGTGGGATGGACCTGGATCATCTCGGGGTTTGCGTACCACGCGCCGGCCTGGAAGCATCGGCTGGCGGCGCCGCCGGTGCAGATCACGCTGTTGGTGCTCTTGCCGAAGATGAGCCCGCAGCCTCCGGTGGCCATGACGACGGCGTCGGCGCGGAAGGCGCGGATCTGCATGGTGCGCATGTCCTGGGCGACGATGCCGACGCAGCGTTGGTCGTGGATGATGGGGCGGAGGAACTCCCAGAACTCGTACTTGTTGACCTTGCCCTCGGATTCATGGCGGCGGGTCTGCTCGTCCAGTGCGTACAGGAGCTGCTGGCCGGTGGTCGCGCCGGAGAAGTGCGTGCGTCGAAAGAGGCTCCCGCCGAAGAGCCTCAGGTCGCGGAAGCCCTCGGCGGTGCGGTTGAAGGGGACGCCCATGCGGTCGAGCAGGTCGATGATGCGCGGGGCCCAGTTGGCCATTTCCAGGACGGGCGCCTGGTCGGCCAGGTAGTCGCCGCCGTAGATGGTTTCGTCGAAGTGCTGGTACTCGCTGTAGCCCTGCTGTCGGGCGACCTCGTTGCAGGCGTTGATGCCGCCCTGGGCGCAGACGGAGTGCGAGCGTTTGACGGGGACCATGGAGAAGAGATCGACGGGCATGTCGGCCTCGGCGATGCGGATGGTGGCGGCGAGCCCGGCCAACCCCCCGCCGACCACGATGACTCTCTGCTGGGGCATCGGTGCTCCTGTGGACTTCGGGCGGGATCAACCGCCCTCCTTGAAGGGAGGCCCGGCTTGCTGATCGAGTTCGGCTGCGCGTCCGTCGCCGGGCTCTGGATCCGTCTCGCCGAGCAATCGGTTTTCGACGCGGCGTGCGGCGGCGGGGTCGAGGGTCGCGAAGCCGATGACCGAGGCCCAGGCCATGCCCATGAGTGCGAGCCCCAAGCCGGTGCACACGTATCCCCAGCGTTTCTGTGCGGGTTGCGAGACGGTGAGCCCCCATGTGATGGCGGCGGTCCAGAGGCCGTTGGCGAAGTGGAAGACGACGCATGAGACGCCGACGAAGTAGAAGATCGAGATCGCCAGACCGGCGGCGGTGTAGCCGTCGGCAGAGCCTTGCAGCGCCTGGGCCAGGGTCGAGGAGGCGTAGTGGTGGCTCCACTGGGCCCCGCCGGGCACGAGGAAGGACCACCCCCAGCGGAGTGTGGCGATGTGGTAGAAGATGAACAGGATCGAGAAGTAGCCGGTGAGGCGCTGCAGGGTGTAGCGCCAGTTGTCGCGGTAGGGGTAGTGGGCGGCGTTTCCGCGGCCGGTGCGGATGTAGTAGACGCCCAGCACGGCGTGGAACAGGATCGAGAGCCAGAGCGTAACCTCGATGAGCAGCAGCCCCGGCATGCTGTTGAGGAACGAGACTTCTTCCTGGAACGTGGCGACGCGGCGCTGGAAGGGGTTGTCGCCGGCGCGGAGGTTGGCGGCGCCCCAGAGGATTGTCGAGTTGGTGGTGAGGTGGGCGATGAGGAAGACGCCGATGGGGAGGAGGCCCGAGAGCGAGTGAAGACGACGCAGCAGGAAGTCGTGCTTGTGGAGCGGTCCGGCGGGTGCAGACACGTGAGTCTCCGTTGGGAGCGTGATGTTGGCGTGGCGGAAGAGGAAGGGGATCAGGGCGTGATGGGGCCGGGTGCGGCCGGGCTCGTGGGGCGGCCCTTTGCGGGTGAGATTCTGCCCTCTTTGATGGCCTTGGCGACGGCCTTGGACATCTCGATGAACTCGAGTCGGAGCTCGTTGGTGGTTTTGGAGAGCAGTGCAGCGTCCTCTTTGGAAAGGTTGCCCTTGGTCTTTTCGTCCAGCCACGAGAGCATGTCGATGTAGACCTGGGCCAACTCGATGGAGACCACGGATTGGCCGGTCTGGGGATCGGGGAAGGCGCCCATGTAGAGCATGGCCTGGGTGACGAGCATCCTGAGAAGCTCCTCGAAGGGGGAGAGGGGCTTGTCCTTTGGATCGGCGTGGGATTGCTTCTGCTGCGCTTCGTCCTGGAGGAGGCGCTGCTTTTCGGCCTGGGCCTCGGATTTCCAGTCCGAATCGACGATGATCTTTGGCGCCTCGGGCTCGGTGTTGGGTTCGGACATGCCGATCCTTTCGTGTATGATTCGATTCTAGGCGGTTCAGCGCCAATCCACAGGGAGGCAGCCGATGCACGCAACGCGGGAACTCGGGCTCACGGGGATGGGAGCGGCGTTGTCGGCGGGATTGGTGCTCATGTGCGGGTGTGCGCAGCAGTCGGGCGTGGATGATCGGGCGGTGACCGCCTCTGACTTTCGGTCCGGGCTGATCGGGCCGCCCGCTGAGTTTGATCGCGCGCGGGCGGGGATCGGGCCCGAGATGTCGCGGCTGGATCCGAGCCTGGGGTTCGATACGCGGCTGGGCGAGCGGGCGGTGCTGGACATCGCGGTGGTGACGGGCCCGCCGGGGCCTGGGAATCCGTCGGCGACCGTGGTGGAGCGGCCGGTGCTGGTCGAGGAGAAGGTGGGCGAGATCAACGGCACGCCGGTGTTCGCGGGCGAGTTCTTCGACGAGCAATTCGCGGGAAGACTGAGGGCGGACGCGCTCACCAAGGCGCCCGAGGTTTGGCTCAATGACGCGGCGAGGGACATAGGGAGGAAGCTCAACACGCTGGTTCAAGAATCGCTGCTGACGCAGGAGGGGCGCTCGCACCTGACGCCCGAGCAGCAGCAGAATCTGTTCTTGTGGCTGAACAAGTGGGAGAAGGATCTGCAGAGTCGGCACATGGGGAGCGTGCAGCTGACCGAGCGGGCCCTGAACGAGGACGGAAGGACGCTGGCGCAGTGGCGCGACGAGCGAGAGCGTGGGGCGCTGATCATGGAGGCGGCGCGGCGGGTGTACAGCACGGTGCAGGTGACGCCCACGGACATGCGCCGCGCCTACGACAAGCACTACGGGCGGTTCAATCACGGGTGGGTCGAGCTCAGGCAGATCCTGGTGCGGGCCGACCAGGCTGAGGCGATCGGTCGGGTCAACGAGCAGCTTGGCTCGGGCGCAGCGTTCGCCGACATCGCGTCGCAGGAGTTGAACGGGTACCGCCGGGACCAGGGCGGGCTGATGGACCGCAGGTCGTACGAGGGGGATTTCGAGACCGCGGTGCTGTTCGAGCGCCCGGCGCTGGACGAGGCGGTGGGTGCGCTGAGCCCCGGGGAGTGGGCCGGCCCGATCGGGCTGGGCGATACGGGGCTGGTGGTGTGGCTTTTCTGCGAGGCGAGGGCGCACACGGCGATCCCGTGGTACGAGGCGCAGCTACAGATCGAGTCTGACCTGCTGGAAGAGGAACGTCGATCGGCGCTGAATCGGTACGTGAAGAAGCTCGAGGAGCGGGCGAGCTTCACGGATCTGAACCAGATGGGCGTGCGTCTGCTGGAGATCGCCCAGGAGCGGTACCACACGCCGGGCGGGGAGTGATCGCGGTGTTGGGCGTGCGCGAGCGGCGTGCGGCACGGATCGCGGGCGGGCGCGACCCGTTGGGCCCGTTGGGAGAGCGTGCAGCCGGGCGGTTCTTGCGCCGGGCGGGGTACCGGGTGCTGGGCCGAAACGTGCGGGTGCGCGCGGGCGAGGCGGACCTGGTCTGCGAGGCGCCCGACCGCCGGACGGTTGTGATCGTGGAGGTGAAGTCGCGTCGTCGCGGTGCGGGGAGCCACCCGGCCAGCGAGGCCATCGCCCCCGAGGCGTCGATCACCGCCCACAAGAAGCGGACGCTGGTGGCGGTGACGCGCTCGCTGGTGAGGCTGAATCGGTGGGAGGATCGGCCGGTGCGGATCGACGTGGTGGCGGTGGAGTGGCCTGTGCGTGGGCGGCGGCGGCCGACGATCCGGCACTTTGTGGGTGCGGTGGGTTTGGAGTCCCGGTAGCGCGATCTCAGAATGGAACATCGTGTCCGCAGGTGTGCGGGACGCCGAGTCTGAGTCCGCGAAGGCTCGGATATGTTCGAAGACCGGCGTGATCCGAGCCTTCGCCCGGGGCGGGCTCAGACTCGGCGTCCGTCTCGAACGAGCCTTGGGCGCGAGCACAGGGTGTTCGGTGTCGGACGCACAGCACTCTTCGCTCGCGCGAAGGGCTCGTCATCGGACTTAGCGTGCGTTCAGGTGCGGGCGCGAGGGGTTGATTGAAGCGGCTTCAGTCGGTCCATTCACGTCGGCCGGCGAGTGTGCCTCGGAAGGCCGATTCGAGGCGGGTCTCGGCGATGCGGTCCGGGTTGATGCGGACGGGGATGATGAGGCTGAACATGGAGCCTCGGCCGAGCTCGCTCTCGACCTGGATCTCGGCCTGGAGGAGGGCGGCGAGTTCTCGGCAGATGGTGAGGCCCAGGCCGGTGCCGGTGTGCTCGCGGGTGTGCGTGCCGTCGAGCTGATAGAAGGCCTCGAAGATGCGTTCCTGGTCGTCGGGCGCGATGCCGGGGCCGGAATCGATGACGCTGATCCGGACGCGGTCCTGCTCCTGCTCGTCGCGGCTGACATGGAGCGGCTCGGCGCGGAGCACGACCGTGGGCTCGTTCGCTTCGTCGGCCGAGCCGGAGAACTTCACGGCGTTGGACAGGAGGTTGAAGATCACCTGCTGGAGCTTCTGTAGATCGGTCTCGATCATGGGGGTGTCGCGCGAGACTTCGAGCTTGAGTTCGATGCCGCAGCGCTGGGCGAGCGGGTAGATCAGCCCGATGAGCCCCTCGCACGCCTCGTGCAGCGAGACCTTCTCGATGTTCAGCTCGACCTTTCCCGCCTCGATCTTGGCCATCTCGAGCAGGCCGGTGATCATCTCGAGGAGTTGTCGCGCGGCGGAGACGATGTTTTCGAGGTAGCGTGTGCGCTTGGTGAGGCGTGTTGAATCGTCGCCGGCGGCGGCCTCGGCGTGCGCGATCTCGAGCAGCAGCTCGCCGAACCCGATGACGGAGTTCATGGGTGTGCGGAGCTCGTGGCTGACGTTGGCGAGGAACTGGCCCTTGACCCGGGCCGACTCGAACAGCAGGGTGTTGCGCTCGGACAGCTCCGAGACCTTCATGTCCAGGGCGGTGTTGTTGGCGTGCAGCTGCTCCTGGGCGCGCTGGAGTTCGGCGAGCATGCCGTTGAACGTCTCGGCCAGCTGCTGGAACTCGTCGCCGGTCTCGATCTGCGATCGGATGGACAGATCGCCCTGGCGGACCCGCTCGGCCGTGTCCTTGAGCTTGCGGACGGGGTCGAGGATGAGCCGGTGAATGATGAGGTAGAACACGAGCACGGCCAGTGCGAGGACGATGCAGCCTGCGACGATGAGGTAGAGGGTGTTGACGGCGAGCATGCGGGCGGCGGAGGAGGGTCGGTCCATGGCGACGAGCAGACTCTCGACGGACTCGTCGTCGGCCCGGAGCGGACGGGCGTAGTGGTAGACGAGTGTCAGCGCGCGCCAGTGGGCCTCGTGGTAGTCGCGGCGGGCGGGATTTCGCTGCAGTGCGGCCAGGGCGCGGGCGGCGAATCGCTCGCGGCCTCGCGACTGGGCCGCGTCGTCCGGCAACCACACCCGCACCTCGATCCCGCCGAACTCGGCCGAGCCGGGGGTGAGCCCGCCCTGGTCGTCGGCGGCGTCGACCCAGGTGTCCATGAGGCTTCTCGAGACCTCGAGCTGGCCCTCGTTGACCAGGGCGTTCATCCGCAGCCAGGGGAGGAACAGGGCGACGGCGACGATGAGGACCACGGCGGCTCCGAAGACCAGCAGGCACTTGTCGGCCAGCGAGATCGAGATGTCGCGCACCCGCGGGAGCTTCACAGACAAGTTTAGGGGGCGAGGGTCTGCGGGAGCGTGCGGTGCCGATCGTAGTTTTTACCATGGCGGATCCGCATCGGCTTCAGCGCGCGAACAATCGGGTGTGGTCCTGCGATTTGAATCCGATTCTCCCGAGCGGACGGCGGCGTTCGGCGTCGCCCTGGCCGGTGTGCTGAAGCCGGGCGATGTCGTGCTGCTCGAGGGCGAGCTGGGGTCGGGCAAGACGACGCTGGTGCGTGCGGTCGCGTCGGGTCTTGGCATCGACGCGGGGCTTGTGTCCAGCCCGACGTTCGTGACCATCAACGAGTACCCGGGGCCCGTGCCGCTGGTGCATGTCGACGCCTATCGCCTGGGCTGCGCGGATGAGCTTGAGGCGCTGGGGTGGGACGCGGCGATGGAGGGTGGCGGCGCGGGCGCGATCGTCATGGTCGAGTGGGCGGATCGCATTGCGGGCGCGCCGGCCTGTGGTGGACAGGCGGCGACGATCCGGTTCACCCACGCCGGCCTGAAGGCCCGATCGATGGAGCTGGAGGCCCCGGACTCGTGGAAGGATCGCGATGGATTCTCGAATCTGGAGCGACTGACGCGGACTTCCCGGCACGGAGTATGAGTTGGTTGGCGCGCGGATCGCGGGCCGGAATGGGCATTTCGTACGAGCGAAAATACTGAACGCATCGGACGCATAACACCCTCCGCTTGCGCGGGAGGGCTCGTTTGCGGGATCCGAGCCTTCGCGGACTCAGACTCGGCGTCCTCGCGTGAGGGGTTGGGGGTCCGTACGATCGCGGTGATGTCCAGAACCCGTATCGCCGGCGCGATCTTCTTTGCGACGTATGTCCTGTGCCCCACTGCGTGGGCGCAGGGGGAAGCGGTCGTGCGGCAGGTGGGGCTGTGGGGGCTGTTCCGCCAGTCGTTCGACTTCTTCACGGTGGTGCTGCTGATGGGGTCGGTGGCCGCGGTGGCGTTGATGGCCAGCTGCATGCTCGACATCCGGCGGTCGAAGATCATGCCGGACACGTCGATCAAGCGTCTGAACCTTCTGGTGAAGGGGGATCGGCTGGAAGAGCTGCGGACGTTTACGGAGAAGGATGAGGCGTTTGCGTCGCGTGTGATCGCGGCGGCGCTGATGCAGGAATCGCGCGGGCCGGACGCCATGCGCGAGTCGGCCGAGCTGGCGGCGTCGGAGGAGTGTGCCCGCTGGTTCCGCCGCATCGAGCCGTTGAACGTGATCGGCAACCTGGGGCCTCTGGTCGGGCTGGCCGGCACGGTGTGGGGGATGATCCTGGCGTTCTCGGCGTTGAGCGACGCGGGCGGGAGCGCGATGGTGGGCGAGCTGGCGCCGGGGATCTCCAAGGCGTTGTTCCACACGCTCTTGGGGCTGTGCCTTGCGATCCCGTGCCTGCTGGTGTTCGGGCTGTACCGATCGATCATCGACCGGATCTGCACGCACGCGATGGTCATGTCGGGCGACTACGTGGACCAGATCATCAAGAACGGCTCGGAGGGTTGAGCGGCCATGCGTCGGCGAATCTTCCATGCCCCGCACCCTCCCGGCCGCGTCAACGTGACGCCCATGATCGACGTCATCATGGTGCTGATCGTGTTCTACCTGATCGTGGGGCAGATGGCGGCGGAATCACGACTGAATATGCCGCTGCCGATGGCTGAAGCGGGCACGCGCCGGATCGCGCCCGAGCCTCTGGTCATCAACATCATTCCCGAGGGCGATCGGGTCCGGATTGAGGTTGAGCTGCGGCGTATCGAGGCTGGGGCGCTGGCGGAATTGATCAGGGCGCGCACGGCGCGTCGTCCGGACACGAGCGTGCAGATTCGCGCGCACCGATCGCTTTCGTTCGGGGCCGTGGAGTCGGTGGTGCGTGCGTGCCGGGCGGCGGGTGTGGGCGTGGTGCACATCGCGACGGAGCCGGGCGAATGACGCGAGGCCGACCCAGGCGTGTGTCTCGTCGCGCCGGCGGCCCGGGCGGGGCGCTGCGGCAGTGGGAGATGCACTTTGGCCCCAACATGACGCCGATGGTCGACGTGGTGATGGTCATCCTGATCTTCTTCATGGCCGGGACGGCGGTGATCGCGCCGGAGTTGTTCCTGGCGGCGGGATTGCCGGCCGACCCGAGCGTGCAGGACGCTCCCGGGCCGACGCAGCGCGACGCGTTCGAGCTGCCCGCGGCGCGATTTACGCTCCGGCTTTCGCGTCGTTCGGGGCGAACGGTGATCGACGGGCTCGGGCTGCGGGCGGAACTGGTTGACGCGCTGGGGGCCAGGTTGCGCGACGTGGTCAATGATGGGTCGGCCGGGGAGATCGCCGTGCTCATCCAGCCGGATTCCGACGTACCGTTCAGCGACGTGGTGGCGGTGCACGACCGAGTGGCGGCGGCGGGGGTTTCGCGGATCGGCCTGCTCGAATCACCGCCGCGCTAGTCCGCGATCGCGCCCTTGAGCGCATAGACCTGGAAGCTGTGTCCCTGTGCGACGAGCCCGTGCTCGCGGCAGATGCGCTGGCGCAGCTCGACCAGTTCGGGCACGTCGATGGCGATCGCCTCGCGCGTGTCGAGGCGGATGAGCAGATCGTGAGGTTTCGTGCCGTAGACGAGCTGATACTGGGCCTGATCGCGGTCTGAGAGCACGCGCTGGACGATCCCCGCGTCCTGGAGCAGGCGGATGGTGCGATACACGGTGGCCTTGGAGACGCGGTGGTCGCCGCGGCGGAGTGTGTCGAGCAGCTCGTCGGCCTCGAAGAGCCGGTCCAGCTCGATGATGGCGTCGAGCACGCGCGCCCGCTCGGGCGTGTACTTGAGCCCGTCGGACCTGATTTTTCGCCGAAAGACGGCGCAGAGCGGCTCGATGATCGACGGGGCGGGGCCCTCGCGCTCGAACTGCGACGCCGGCAGGTCCATCTCCCTATCCTACGCGACCACCCGGCAGACTGCACGCACGGACCGCGACATGAGCAGGTCAACCTTCATCCGGATCCCATCCGCCGTGCGGGCCGGTCTTTTCGACGGCGGCCAAGCGATCGTGGGGCGCGTCGCGTAGGAGCGGTTCGAGCCGGCCCTGGGGAGCGTCTTCGCCTCCGACGCTGCGAGTTCGGGACGTTCGATCGCAGTTGTCGTCGTGCTCGACGCGGGCGGCGTGAATCATGCCGCGGCGACCTGGACCGCGGACGGCCGATTGTTCGCCCGGTGGCTTCGGTCGGACCAAGCGCTCGGCACAGCGATGCGACTGGGTCTCAGCGCGGCTGCCGATGCGCGCGCCAGCCCGCCGACGAACCGGAGCCGATAGACTCCGCCCGGATGACCGCCCAACCGAGGAGCACCCGCATCGCCACACGGATCCGACTGCCGGCCCTGGGCGTGGTGGCGCTGGTGATCGCGTCGTGGATGGCGGCGGCGTCGGCGGCGGGCGGTGACGAGCACGCTGCCACGCGCATGGTCGCGGCGGGGTACGCGCTGCTGGCGGGCGGGATGGCGCCGGCGATCTATCTGATGGCGGCGCTGGGGCTGGGTCGCCTGGCCGAACCGCTGCTGCGGCGGTCGCGCGACCGGTGGGCGCTGCAACTGGCGTGCGGGATCGCGGTGATGCTGACGGTGAGCCAGGTCATGGGGGTGCTGGGGCTGCTGGGGAGCTTTGTCGCCGCCGCAACGCCGATCGGGGTCGGGCTTGTCCTGCTGGCGCACCAGGTGTCGCGGTCTTCGGGCGAGCGGGGCGGGGCATCGATCCCGTGGACGGCGGTGGTGGCGATCCCCGGGGCGGCTGTCCTGCTGGTCGCGGCGTGCAGCCCGCCGGGGTGGTTGTGGGGCAGCGAGTTCGGCGGCTACGACGCGCTGAGCTACCACCTTCAACTCCCGCAGGAGTGGATCGCCGCCGGTCGCGTGTGGCCGGTCGAGCACAACGTCTACTCGTTCCTGCCCGGGTACGTGGAGTCGGCGTTCGTGCACGTCGGGGCGCTGATGCGCGTGCCGGCGCACGGGTCGCCTGGCTCGCCGCTGCACGGGCTGGTCGCGGGCGAGGGGATCGCGCTGCTGTCGTGCCAGTTTCTGCACGCGGGGTTCACGCTCGCGGGGGCGTACATCATCGCACGCCTGGTGGTTCGGGCCTCGATCGACTCGGGGTGTTCTGAGAGGGCGTCGAGCGCGGCGGGCGGTGTGGGCGCGGGGCTGGTGCTGCTCACGCCCTGGACCGTCGTCGTCGGATCGCTGGCGTACAACGAGATGGCGATGATCGCGCTGGGTGCGGGGGCGATGCTGGCGGCGGCGCAGCGCGCGTGCTCGCCGACGGCGCGAGGCCTGCTCACGGGCGCGCTGGTCGGCGTCGCGTGCGGGGCCAAACCCACTGCGCTCCTGCTGTTTGGCGTGCCGGCCGGGCTGGTCCTGCTCGGGCTCTCGCCACGGCGGGAGTGGGCGCGGCTGGTGCTGTTTGGGGCCCTGGCCGGGGTGGTCTCGCTCTCGCCGTGGATGATCCGAAACGCTGTCGCCGTGGGAAATCCGGTCTTTCCGTACCTGACGACCGTGTTCGGGACGGCGCACTGGTCGGGCGAGCAGGTCGCGCGATATGTCGCGGGGCACTCGTTTGACGGCTCGATCGCGGACCGCGTGGGGCTCATGTTCTTCGCCGACCAGGCCGACCCGGCGGGCGTACGTCACCGCGGGCTCATGCACGCGCAGTGGGGCGTGTTCTTCCCGGCGGTGCTCATCGCGTGCGTGGCGGCGGTGGCGGCGAGGCGCACCCGCCGATGGGGCGTGCTGCTTGCGATCGTGCTGGGCGTGCAACTGCTGGTGTGGCTCACGACGACGCACATCCAGTCGCGGTTTTTAGTGCCGATGCTGGTGCCGGGGGCGGCGGTGTTCGGGCTGGTGTGCGCGAGCCTGCTGGACGCCGACCGCGGCGCGGCGCGCTCGGCACGGCGGATCGTCGGCCTGTGTGCGGTCGGGGTGTGCCTGTTGGTGCAAGCGGGGATGCTGGTTGCGATCTTCTCCGGGCAGGGCGGGGGGAAGCCCAACGCTCTGCTCGTTGCCGGACCCGGCGCGCTCTCGGGCGAGATCTTTCGCACGCTTGAGCCCGGGGACCGCTCCAGGCTGTACGATCAGGCGGGACCGGCTGTGTTCATCAATATTGAAGCGCCGGCGGGCGAGCCGATCCTGTTCATCGGCGAGGCTGCGCCGCTGTACTATCGGTTCGGAATCGTGTATTCGACGACGTGGGACAGATCGATGCTGGCGTCGGTGATGCGCGAGCACGGTGACGACCCGGCCGCATGGACCCGCGCGCTGCGTGAGAGGAGCCCGCCCATCTTGTACGTGCTGTACGACGCGAACATGACGC
>JADFOF010000277.1 GCA_022563015.1 Planctomycetota bacterium | reverse complement strand
GCTGTGTGATCTGCAGCGTGGCCACGATGTTGCCCGTCGAGCACCAGCGCGTCGGGTTCTCCTGCCAGGCCATGGCCGCGACGAGTTCCTCGGCCTTGCCCTGCCCGATCAGCTCGAGCATCTCGCGGTCGTGCTTGAGGACGTGGTCGCGGAACCGCTGCGCCTCGGGCTCATCGCCGACCAGCGGCTGACGGTCGCCGAACGCCGGCCCGACGTGGCTCAGGTCCGCCGACGAGACGATCAGCGTCGTGCCGCCCAGTTCGGCCAGCACCTCGCGCATGGCGTCGACGAAGTCGGCCAGCGAGATGCCCTGCCCGTCGTACGGCTCGCCGTTGTTCACCACCGGGTCGTGGATGAGCGCCCCGAACACCGGGCAATGCTCGCCGGCGGCATCGACACCGAGGCAGTGCTGGATCCAGGGTATCTGCAGCTCGATCGAGTGCTCCTGCTCGTGGTCGTAGCGGTGCTCGAACAGGCCGTCGCCCAGGCGCGCGTGCAGCGCATCGGCCAACGCCTGGTCGAGCCGGCAGACGCCCAGCGGCGACTCGAACCCCTTGTTGCACCCGCACACGCCGGTGCAGGCGCCGAAGTGATTCGTGCCGAGCACGACCACGCGGTCGGGGCGATCCACCACGCGCAGGCGTCCCCAGGCGGCGGCGTAGTTCATCCAGCCCCGGGTGTAGTCGATGTGCGGGACCATGACGGCCTTGGGCAGCGCGTCGAAGCTGGGATCCGGGGCGTCCTTGAGCGCTTCGTCGATCCAGGCATCCATGGCCTCGCGGAGTTTGTCAGGGGCGGCCCGGGCGCGCTCGTCCGCGGTGGCGTCCTGGCCGAGCGACTGCGCAGCCAGGGCCTCGGCCAGCGCGGCGCTCGAGCCGGGCGGCAGGTTCACCGACTCGTCGAAATCGACGCGCAACTTCTCCCACATCTGGTCGAAGGTGGGGCCCTCGATCAGACCCGCGTCGTCCAGCTGCGCGACCAGCAACTCGAGGATCTCGCGCGTCAGGCCGTGACCCACCTCCGACACCACCTGGTCCAGATCGCGCGTGCCGTCCAGCATGGGCAGCAGCGCCTGGGCCGCGGGGCTGGTGAACACGATCTTGGGCGAGATCTGCCTGGCGTCGGCCAGCCCGAGCACCTGCTGCTCGCCGACCTTGGCGGGAAATCCGCGCACCGGCCGGAGCCTGGGCCGCTGCTGGTGGGCCGCGTCCGGGTCGAATTCGGGGGGATTGGCGGGCTCGGCAGGGTCGGTCATGGGCAGAGTGTAGACCCGTGTGCGAAGGGGCCTAGACTTGGGGCCGCTCTTTTCACGCGGCTCATCTTTACGCGAGGATTCCCGGCGATGCCCGAGTTCAAGCCAGGCCAGACCATCCGCTGCACCATCGAGCGCGTGCCCGCGAACAAGCGCGGCAAGGACACGATTCTTCGGCTGATGCGCCAGGACGACGGGATTCGCCGGGGGCTGCGCCGGGCCCAGAAGCAGCGGGCCCGCGCCACGCGCGTGTATATCCGCGGCGGTCGCAACTGGATCGTCCGGCCGCGCGCGGGCAAGATCGCCAGAGTCGACAAGGGCGAGAGCTGGACGATGGACTACACGCCGCTGCTGAGCGGTGATCTTCGCTCGGTCGAGAGCTACCTCTCCGTCGAGACCGTGTGATGGGCGTGGCCGGATCAACCCGGTTGCTTGCGGCGATGCTGGTGCTGCTGCTCGTCGGGTGCAGCGAGCGAGATGGGACCGACGCGTCGAACGGCAATGATCCATACGACGAGGACGCGCCTCTGGAAATGACCTATTACGTGCGGGGGATCGTCATCGAGCTGCCGAGCGAGGGTAGGGATCTTGTCATCAGGCACGAGTCCATCCCTGAGTTCATGAGCATCAAGGGCGAGATCGTCGGGATGAGCTCGATGCAGATGTCCTTCCCGCTGGGGGCCGAGGCGTCGCTGGAGGGGATCGCTGTGGGGGACAAGGTCCAGTTCGTGCTCGAGGTGGACTGGGATCCGAGCTACTCCATCGTAGAGATCGCCACGCTGGCACCAGAGACCGAGCTGGACTTCAGCAAGGACCGGCCGATGCTGCAGGTCGATCCGGGCGGGTAGGCGCTCTCAGATCAATCTCCGTGTCGAGATGTGTACAGGACGCGAAGCGTTCATCGAAACCGTACCCGAACTTCCGTAACGAGCCGCGACCGGCAGGAAGCGGTATGGGCACTCGCGAACCGACCGGAACCGCTCCTTCCCAGTCGCGGCTCGTATCGGAGGACGCGTACGAGCCGCGACCGGGAGGGAGCGGATCTCGCGCGCCCGATCAGGCCTCGACGGGCAGTCCGAGTCTTTCCATCGCCTGCTGCAGGTCGGACCAGACCTTCTCGCGGTTGTCCTTGGTGTAGGAGCGGAGGAGGTACGCGGGGTGGTAGGTTGGCATGACGGGCACCTCGCGGTCGGCCGGGTCGACGAAGATCCCCCACCGCCCGCGCAGCCGACCCATCGTGTCCGTCGAATCCAGGATGATCCTCGCGGCGGGCAGCCCCAGCGTGACGATCACCTCGGGCTGGATCACCTGGATCTGCTCGTAGAGGTACGGGGCGCAGAGCAGCGACTCGGCGATGGTCGGGGTGGCGTTGTTGGGCGGGCGGGTCTTGAGCACGTTGGCGATGTAGACGCTCTGTCGCGACAGGCCCATGGCCTCGATCATCTTGTTGAGCAGCTGCCCGGCTCGGCCGACGAAGGGGATGCCGACGCGGTCCTCCTCGGCGCCGGGCGCCTCGCCGATGAACATGAGCCGTGCGCACGGATCGCCGTCGCCGAAGACGATCTTGGTGTGTGCGGTGACGAACGCCTTGTGCGGGGCGTCGCGCTGGTATCGGTCGCGGATCTCGTCGAGCCGGTGCTGGACCTGGGCCGGATCGCGCCGGGTCGGAGTATCTGTGGCGGGCATGACCTGCTCCGGTGTGGTGTCGGACTCGCCGGTGCGATAGCAGGGCACGAAATTGACGCCGAGCAGGCGTGAGGTCTCGGCTGCCTGTCGCACCAGGCGGCGGGCGCGGTCGGTGTCGATCGTGGTGCGGGTCGCCGGGTCGGGCATGGGCGCATGGTACCCGTTTGACGCGGGCCCGCGCTCAGCCACCCAGCAACTCGCCCAGCGCGTCCAGCAGGAGGTCGATGTCGGCGTCGGTCGAGTACGGTCCGGGGCTGACGCGCACGGCTCCGCCGGTGCTCAGCGTCCCGAGCGCTTCGTGGGCGCCCGGGGCGCAGTGCAGGCCGGCCCGCACGCAGATGCCGAACGACGCATCCAGCGCCGCGGCCAGTTCGGCCGAATCCCAGCCCGCAGCGGTGAACGAGACGATGCCGACGCGGCGTTGAACATCGGTGGGCCCAAGAACCCGCACCGCGGGCAGGCGCGCCAGCCGATCGATCAGGCGGGCCAGCAGACGGTGCTCGCGCTCGAGCGCTTCGGTCAACGGCGCGTCCTCGCGTGCGTCCAGTGCGGCGAGCAGCCCGGCCAGGCCGATCGTGTTCGGCGTGCCCGGCTCGAACCGCCCGGGCGCTTGGTCGGGCATGTCTTCGGATCGCGAGTCGTCGCCCGCGCCGCCCAGTCGCGTGGGACGCAGCGTTCGCACGGCACGGTCGTCGGTCTGCCCCAGGGCCCGCGGCGATGCGTACAGCATGCCCGTGCCGGTCGGCCCCAGCAGCGTCTTGTGCCCCGAGCAGGCGAGCAGGTCGATGCGGTCATCATCGACGTTGAGCGC
>JADFOF010000276.1 GCA_022563015.1 Planctomycetota bacterium | reverse complement strand
GGCCGCGATCGACGATCGCGAAGGCGTCCAGGAGCTGCTCTTGGGTGATGCACAGGGGCGGGTTGCACATGAAGCTGCCCCAGCGAATGAACGTGAACAGCCCCTCCTCGCGGAAGAAGGCGCCCAGCTTCGCCATGGCCTCGCTCTTGCCGTTGTAGGGCGCGGCGGGGTCGCCGTTGCTGTTCTTCTGCACGTCGATCATGCGGAACAGCCCGATCTGGCGGCCCTCCTTCATTGAGGGGTGCTTGGCCTGGAGCCGGTCCATCTCCGCGCGCATGACCGTGCCGAGCTTGGCGGCGTTCTCGACCATTCCCTCGCCGATCAGGACGTCGATCACCGCCTCGGCGACGGAGAGCATGAGCGCGTGGGCGTTGTAGGTCAGCCCGCCCCAGAACACGTTCGTGCGGAAATGCTCCGCGATGGGGTCGCTGACGCCCATGGCGCCCAGGGGCGCGTAGGAGCTGGTCAGGCCCTTGGCCATGGTCACGATGTCGGGGACGATGTCGCCGTGCTCGAAGGCGAACAGCTTGCCCGTGCGGCCCCAGCCGCACATGACCTCGTCGCACACCAGCAGGATCTCGTGGCGGGTGAGCAGCTCGCGCAGCCCGGCCAGGTAGCCCTCGGGCGGCGGGAGGATCCCGTTGGTGCCGGTGACCGTCTCTATGAACATGGCCGCTATGTTCTGGGCCCCCTCGTAGAGGATCACCTCCTCCAGGTACTCGAGGTTGTTCTCGACGATCTCCTTGTCGTTCTCACCGAAGGTGTATTTGTAAGGGTGCGGGTCCATGACCCGAATGAAGCCGGGGGCCCCTGGCTCGCTCGTCCAGCGGCGCGGGTCGCCGGTCATCTGCATGCAGGCGTTCGTCGCGCCGTGGTAGCTGCGGTAGCGGCTGAGGATCTTGAACTTGCCCGTGTAGAGGCGCGCCGCTTTGATCGCGTTCTCGTTCGCCTCTGCCCCGCCTAGGGTGAAGCGCAAGCCAAAGAACATACGGGCCTCCATATTCCCCGCCCCAGTCCCCGCCCCGAAGGGGCACGCGACAATAGCCACGGGTGAAGCGCTGCGCAACCCGTGGGACGCGTCGCGTTCCCACGACCTCGCCCCGGAGGGGCGCACGGACTCATCCCTGCAAGAATTTTGCATAATACCCGCAGAATGCTGACTCGTTCGCCCCTCCGAGGCGGTTCGAATCGTCGCGCTAAACACCACGGGTTGCGCTGCGCTTCACCCGTGGCTATTTGCGCAAGCCCCTTCGGGGCAAAATCAATGCCAAGTCAATGACAGATCGGGGCCAGTTCAATGCGCGATGATTGCGCCGTCGGATTGCGCTTTGCATTGCCGTTGCTGTCGCTGCGTGCACATTATTCAAGCACAGAACATGGTGCAATCGAGTTCTAACGAACCCCGAGCCCGAACTCAAGCTTCTGCCACAAAGACGCGGCATGCTCGGCGAGCCAACCGCCCGTGCAACGCTACAAGTTCATTGGTCTTGCTCTAGAGACGCGCACTCTGTATTGGCGATCGGTATAAGAAAAAGCCCCCCGCGCGTGGCGGGGGGCTTGTGTTTGATCGCGATGAGGCGAGTCGATTACGGGCAGGGACCATTCACGAAACTGTCCTGGAAGGCCAGGAAGTCAAAGATGTTGCCAATACCGGGAGGGCCCGTCGGGTCGAAGTCGATCGCGCAAGGATCACCACTCACAAATCCGTCCTGGAAGGCGAGGAAGTCGAAGATATTGCAGACGTTGGGAACGCCGGTCGGATCGAATTCGCACGCGCACGCCGGGCAACTGCTGCAGAAGGTGTCCGTCACTTCGATGGAGACGCCATCGACCTGGAATCCACGGAAGTTGTTGCTGAATCCGTCCGTGGTGTCAAAGAAGAACTCGATGCGGATATTCTGACCGGCATACTTGCCGAGGTCGATCTGACGCGTGTCCCAGGTGTTGGTGGGATCCGGCTCATCGACCAGTTCGCCGTTGATGAGCACGTGGGCCTTGTCGAACTGCGCGTTGGACTCACGCTCGTAGTTGTAACAGTAGGTGAGCGTTGCTCCGCCCGCTGGATTGAAGTTCGGCACCGCGATGAGCGGTGAGGTCAGAGAGCCAGTGGCGCGGGCACCGGTGCTGTAGTTGCACGTGGAGGTCTTGCCGAAGTAGGCGAAGAAACTCCCATCGCACAGTGCACCGGGCGAGCACGACGATGTGATGTTCCAGAGGCCAGTAGCGGTCCAGCCCGAGGGCAGACCGCCGCCCTCAAAGCCCTCTGCGAACTCGGTCGAGGTCGCCAACTCGCCGATGTCGTATGAGAAAGGTGCTGCGGCACCGTTGGTCGGCAAGAAGACCAAACCTGACTGGGCGTCTTCGACCGAGAAGTAAAACTCGGGGACGTCGCTGCACTCGCCCGCGGGAATGGTCGCCATGTACTCTTCGTTTCCGAGCGGCGTGAGCGAGGCGGTCGTGAACGCACCGCCATCGAGACGGTAGTGGTATTCCTCGGTGCCCGAAACGATCGAACTGTGCCCCGGGGTGATGCTCACGGTCAGATCGACTGGTGTGGCAGGGGGAATGAGGTTCGGAAGCGTGCTGACCAGCCGGATTGCAGCGCCTGTCACTTCCTGACCACCGGAGGCGACGAGCGAGTAGTCCGCGTCGAGCGCGGGGGTCTCGACATGGCTGTCCTCAACGATCTCGTCGGCGATCACCTCGATGAGCCACTCGCCCGACTCGGGGCTCTGGATGAAAACATTCTCGACGGTGTCCACGGTGTTGGACGAGCCGCCGGGCGTGGACCAGTTGGTGTCTCTGAGTCCGTTGTTGCCCCAGTAGGACACGCCGCCGGGCGAGGTCACGCGCAGGCTCAGGTCGTTGATCCGGTGCACCGCAGCGCCGGGGGTGCCCTTCGGATCCGCGTAGACCATCGTCACGCTCAGCGCCGGCTCGCCGGGATCGACCCGGAACTGGTAGCTGTTGGTCTGCAGCGGGAGGATGATGTCCGTCTCGTCGATGATCATCATCTTGTCGCGCATCTCATACATCGTGCCGACATTGGGCATGCCCCAGCCCTGGCGGTCCCGCCACATGTTCGTGTTCGGCGTCGGCGCGCCCGGGCTGTACCAGTCGTAGCGGAAGGCGGTGTTGATCATCATGGCCTTGGCGGTGGCCATCTTGGCCCGGCTGTCGAACACCGAAGCGCCACCGCCGTGGCCCGGGAACACGCCCTCGTGCCACATCTGGAAGAACAGGCCGAAGCACCCGGCGACGATCGCCGTGCTGCTGCTGGTGCCGCCACCCCGGCCGTACCCGCTCGACCCGGTTGTCGTGAAGAGGGCCTGGATGTGGACGAGATCGGGCTTGATGCGGCCGTCCGCCGCGGGGCCTGTGCTGCCGACGGAAGAATCGTCGTCCCGGCTGAGCGTGCCTGCGTGCGAGACGCTGCCGACGCCGATGATGTTCTTGGCCCAGGCCTGCGGGCGCGTCAGCGGGGTCAGGTTCGCGTTGCTCATCGACTGCGTGCTGAGCAGTTGGGAGATGAAGAGATAGTCGTCGGTCTCGGCCGAGACGGTGGTGTACTGCGTGCTGCGCGGGCTGCCGACGCTCGAGGTCTGGAACAAGGCTCGCCACTGGTCGTTCGGATCGACCAGCTCGGCCGTGTGCTGGTGGCGTGAGATGGGCCCGCCGAACTGGCTCGACTGTGAAAAGAGCGACGAAATGCCCTGCTCGCGGTCGGGCAGGAAGCCGGTAGCCCTTGGGTTG
>JADFOF010000275.1 GCA_022563015.1 Planctomycetota bacterium | reverse complement strand
GTACGACGGCGTCGGCGTCGGTGTCGGCCTGTATGGCGGCGGCCAGCGGAGCGCTTGGCTGGGCGGCGCCGGGGTCGCAGTGCATGCGTGTGGCGCGCTCGGCCTCGGTGCGGTTGGGCGTGATGGCGGTCGCGCCGCGGTACTTGGTGTAGGAATCGAGGCTGGCGGGATCGACGAAGACGGGCGTGCGCGCGTCCCGGGCCAGCGCGATCACCTGCCGGCAGACCTGCTCGGAGCAGACGCCCTTGTCGTAGTCCTCGATGCAGACCAGGTCGGCGTCGGGGAGGGCGGCCTTGAAGGCGGTCAGGAGGGTCTTGGCCACGTCGTCGGGCAACGGCTCGTCGGACTCGTGGTCGACGCGGAACATTTTCTGCGGGTGACGGTGCTGGGCCAGCCCGATCATGTTGCGCTTGACGGTCGTGGGGCGCGCAGGGTCGAGGACGAGATCGGAGGTGATATTGTTGTTTTCGAGCAGCTCGCGGAGGGTCGCGCCCTCGGGATCGTTGCCGATGGCGCCCAGGGCGTGGACGGTGCCGCCCAGGGCGGCGAGGTCGAGGCAGAGGTTGGCGGCGCCGCCGGGAAGCGTCTGCGTGCGGCGGACGCGGAGCACGGGGACGGGCGCGTCGGCGCTGAGGCGTTCGGCGTCGCCGAAGATCATCTCGTCCAGCATGAAGTCGCCGACCACGAGGGCGGTGAAGGGCCTGAAATCGGCGAGTTTTTCCAGCAGTGTGTCCATGCGTGGTGTGATTTATGTTAGGGGGTGAGCGCGGGGCTTTCCCGCGTGTATGGGTATATAAGGATGTCCTGGAGGTTGGATCAGGGCGTCGGTCGGTGCGAGGCGTCGCGGATGCGGGCGTTGAACGCGTCGCCGCCGGTGATGAACTCGATGGCCAGCTCGGGGCGGAGGACGGGCACGGGCCACCGGTGATCGGGGACGTGCTTGAGTTTGGCCCAGTCTTTTTCGGTGACGAGGATGGCGTCGGGGCTGCAACGGCGTGCGGTTGCAGCGATGCGGTTGATGGTGCGTGCTGCGAACGGGTCGTGGTCGCGCAGGAAGAGGTGATCGGCGATGTCGAGCCCGAGCTGCTGGGCCTGGGCGAGCAGCGCTCGCGGGTTGGCGATGGCGCAGACGAGCAGGACGCGGAGCCCTTGGATCGAGTCGACGGGGAGCGGTTCGGATTGGCGGCTGGAGCGGATGGAGCGCCAGGCGTGGCGCGTCAGTGCCAGGGGCGGTCGGCCGTGGTGCTCGTTGATCTGGCGGCTGAGTTGATCGAGGGCGTCGGCGGGGATCTGGTCGGCGCGTGTGACGACGACGGCGTGGGCGCGGGCGAGTGCGGCGGGGGGTTCGCGCAGCCAGCCCATCGGGAGCAGGCGGTCCTGGAAGGGGCTTGAAGTCGCGTCGATGAGGACGAGGTCGAGATCGCGATTGATGCGGCGGTGCTGGAACCCGTCGTCGAGGATGACCGTGTCGATGGCGCGGCCGTGGTCTGTGGCGAAGAGTTCGGCCAGACCCGTGGTGCGGTCCGGCTGGACGACCAGCGCGATGCCGGGGAGGGCCTGTCGATAGGCGTCGGCCTCGTCGGAACCGGCGCGGGCGGAGCGGTAGCCGCGCATGGCGATGCAGGGGGTGCGTCCGTCGTCGCGGAGGAGGCGAGCGATGTGGGCGACGAGGGGTGTCTTGCCGGTGCCTCCGACGGAGAGATTGCCGACGCTGATCACGGTGCGGTCGAGTGTGACGACGCCGACGCCGCGGTCGTAGCGGGCGTTGATCCGTGCGATGGCGCGTGCATAGAGGGCGGCGGCGGGTGGACCGAGGACGGGCTTGAACAGCGGGCCGAGCGGGCCGGCGTCATGCATCGCTGGGCTCGACCTCGGGGTTGAGCCGGGCCAGTTGCGGCGGTGTGAGGTGAGCGAGGGTGCTGCATGTGCGTTGTCTGTGGGCCCTGAGGAGGAAGTATGTGGTCATGGCGTCGAGGAGGGCGAGCAGGATGATGAGCCCGAGCAGGCCGACGATTATCATCCAGACCAGCACGAAGGTGCGGACGTCGGCTGGGCTGACAATGGCCAGCGCGTGTGCGAGCAGTGCGGTGGTGAGCATCATGGCGACGCCGGTGGCCGTGCGGATGCGGCGTCGGCGGAGGGGGATCGTGGCCTGTTGAAGGGCGGTGACATGGTTGGCCAGGAAGAGCATGAGCACGACGGTGGGGGGCGCGACGATCCAGAGCGGCAAGACGGGATCCAGACCGAGGGTGTTCATGGGCTCACCTCTTGAGTTGGCCTTGCCGGGCGGACGAGCCGGCGCGAGAGGATCGGCGTCAGCATCCGCATGGGCAGGCCCATGACCGTGGCGGGGTCGCCCAGGCAGTGGATGGGCCAGCCGGCGTCGATCCTCTCATCAAGGTTGTACGCGCCCGCCTTGCCGTGCCACAAATCCGAGCGGACATATTCAAGGATGCGGTCTTCCCCAATCTCGCCAACCCGCACGACCGCGCGATCGGTGAAGATGAGGCGGGTGTCTGCGGCGAGATCGATGACGGCGACGCCTGTGAGCACGTCGTGGGTGGCGCTCTGCATAGCCCGGATCATGGCGGCGGCGTGGTCGGCGTCGCGGGGCTGGCCCAGGATCGCGTCGCCGTGGACGCAGACGGTGTCGGCGCCGAGGACGAGGGCGGCCGAGCGGTCGGGCAGGGTCAGGGCGATGGCAGCAGCCTTGAAATAGGCCAGCGCCGCGACCCAGTGGGCCGGCGGTAAGCCCGGGGGGCGGGCGAGGGCGGCATCGTCAACCGATGGTGGGAGGGTCTCGTGTACGAACCCGGCCTGGACTAGGAGCGTCCGCCGACGCGGGGATCGGCTCGCGAGGATCAGCCGCGGAGGGGCGTGGTGAGGCACCGCCGGTTGTTCGGGGGTTGTCACTGTCGATTGTATTCGTGCACGGGGCGCGGCCGGGCTGAGGCTGGTGGGTTGGTGGATGGTTGTGGGCGTCGGCGGGGCGGGTGTCGAACGGGATGGGCTATCCTCGGGCGTGCGTGCACACCTGATCCAGATGGACATCGTGTGGGAGGATCGGGCGGCGAACCTCGCGAAGGCGGAGCGGCTGGTGCGGGAAGCCGACCCCGGTGCCGGCGATCTCGTGGTGCTGCCGGAGATGTTCGATACCGGCTTTTCGCTCAATGTGGAGCAGACGGCGGACGTGGAGGGGACGACGCTGGCCTGGGTGGAGCGGGTGGCCCGCGAGCGGGCGATATTCGTGCATGGGGCCCGCACGGTCTGGACTGGGGGGAAGGCCCAGAATCGGGCGACCATCGCCGGGCCGGAGGGGCTGGTGTGCGAGTATGCGAAGGTGCATCCGTTCAGCCTGGGTCGTGAGAGCGAGCGATTCGAGGGCGGCGGGGAGGTTGCGACGTATGAGTGGCGGGCGGGGGAACAAGGGCTACGCGTCTGCCCGGCGGTGTGCTACGACCTTCGATTTCCGGAGCTGTTCCGGCTGGGGCTGGACCGCGGGGCACAGATGTTCGCGGTCGGGGCCAACTGGCCGAGGCAGCGGCAGGAGCACTGGCGGGCGCTCTTGATCGCGCGGGCGATCGAGAACCAGGCGTATGTGGTGGGTGTGAACCGGTGCGGTCGCGACCCGCACGTGGAATATGCGGGTGGGAGCATCGCGATCGACCCGAGGGGGCGAGTGATGGGTGAAATGGCAGACGAGGAGGGCTTTTTGAGCGTGGATCTGGATCCTGGGGAGGTCAAACGGTGGCGGGAAGCGTTTCCGGCGTT
>JADFOF010000274.1 GCA_022563015.1 Planctomycetota bacterium | reverse complement strand
TACGTGGCCATGCTGCGCTCGTTCAGCCAGCAGATCCAGAAGCGCACGGGGACGACCGACGCGCAGCGCGGCGGGCTGGGCATCACCATCCCGGACACCGAGCCGACGCCGGTGCCCGCGCCGATCACGGCCCCGGTGCTCAACATCGTCACGGCCGAGCGGCTGCGGCACGTGGTCGAGGCGTCCAAGACCGCGGACGAGGGCGGGGGCGCGGGCAAGCCAGGCGGCGTGCGCGGCGTGCAGCTGTGGCGCAAGATCGACGACCCGGCCCCGGTGACGGAGGAAGACTTCGAGTTCGTGGCCGAGTTCACGCGCACGCGGATGACGCTGGACTACCAGATGAGCCAGGGCGGGCTGACGGTGTACTACCAGGCCCGCTGGGTCTCGACGCGCGGCGAGACCGGCCCGTGGGGAGAACTGGTCAGCGCCACCCTGGTGAAGTAGGCCGCAGCAGATCACCGCCGAAGGGCGCGCACGAACCCGGCCAGCCGCTCCAGCCCCGCCTCGATCTGCTGGGTCGAGCACGCGAACGACAGGCGGATGTGCCGACCACCGCACCCGCCGAAGTCCTCGCCCGGCACCACCGCCATGCGAGCCTCCTCCAGCAGAGCCTCCGCGAAATCCAACGCTGAGCCGAGGGTGCGTCCGCCCGGTGTCGTTGAACCGAACAGCGACGACACATCCGGGAAGGCATAGAACGTCGCCACCGGCTTCGTGCTCGCCAGCCCCTCGATCGCGCTCAGCCCCTTGTGCATGACCTCGGCCCGCCGGGCGAACGCGTCGCACATCGCCCCGACCTCGGCGGCACAGTCGCGCAGCGCCACGCGGATGGCCGGGTAGACGAACGACGTGATATTGGTCGAAATCTGCCCCTGGTAGGTGCCCATCGAGCGGATCAGGCGCGCGCCGAACTCGCCCGGGCACGCCGCGTATCCCGCCCGCCAGCCCGTCATGGCGTACGCCTTGCTCAGCCCGTTCACGGTGATCGTCCGCTCGGCGATCTCGGGGATCGACCCGATCGAGCGGTGCTCGATCCCGCCGTACACGATTCTTTCATAGATCTCGTCCGAGATGACAACCAGATCCGGAGCGATCGTCCGGGCTGCCTCGGCGACGACCTCCGCCAGGGCAGCGATCTCTCCCGGCCCGTACATCGTCCCCGTCGGGTTGCACGGCGAGTTGAGGACCAGCAGACGGGTCCGCGGCGTGATGGCCGAACGCAACTGCCCGGGCGTCATCTTGAAGCCGGTCTGTGGCGTTGTCGGAACCTCGACCACCCGCCCCCCGGCCAGCTCGATCACCGGCCGATAGCTCACCCAGATCGGGACGGGCAGGATCGCCTCGCCGGGCTCCTCCCACGCGTTGGGCGTGTCGAACAGGCAATGGGCCAGGCAGAACAGCGCCTGCTTGGCGCCCGCCGAGACCCCCACGTGCTCCCAGGTCAGGCCGGCGATCCCGTTCTCATCGCGGAGCTTGGCGGCGATGGCCTCGCGGGTCTGCCGATCGCCGAGCGTCGGCATGTACCTGGTCTGGCCGGTCCGCAGGGCGTCCACCGCCGCGTCCTTGATTACCTGGGGCGTGTCGAAATCCGGCTCCCCGGTCGCGAACGAGAGCACATCCACGCCCTCGCGGCGCAGGGCCTTGGCCCGGTTGGCCACACCGATTGTCGCGGAGGGTTTGAGGCTCAGGGCTCGTCGAGAGATCATCGGCGGCGGCATCGAGGCACAGCATAGCCCGAGCGTGCCAGCACATGCATCCGGCGCCTGATTGAACTCTGGTCGGGTCCGCCCTACGATCCCTGCTGAATCACACGAGGGCCGGCTGCGCGGTGCCGAAACGGGCCGGGCGGCTAACTAAGGACCGATCCAACATGACCATGGTCGCCCAGCGCAAAGCGCAGATCATCAAGGACCACCAGATCAACGAGTCCGACTCGGGCTCGCCACAGGTTCAGATCGCCCTGCTCACCGAGCGTATCAAAGAACTGGCGGGCCACCTCCAGCTGCACAAGCACGATTTTCACAGCCGGCGGGGGCTGCTTCAGATGGTCAGCCGCAGGAACAAGCTCCTGGCCTATCTGGCCAGGATCGACCGGGGCGCCTACGTCGAGTTGATCGGGCGTCTCGGCCTGCGCAAGTAGATCCCCGCTTCGACGCCCGTCTGGCACGGGTACACACGTTTGGGGCTCGGCCTGGGCTGAGCCGATCAATGCGAGTCGTCTCGACCCTCGGCCCGGCGGCAGTGGGCACGCTTCAGAACCGCTCTGCACCGTGCCTTCTGCCTTCGGGGCTTTGCGGGGGCCACTCCATCACGGTCCGGCCGGGTCATCAATTGGCCCGGCGACACACACGCCCCGTGGCGGCCACCGGCCGACCACGCCCGGCGGAAGGATTGAACACATGTCCAAGGTTGTCAGAGTCGAGAAGGAAATCGGCGGTCGCACGCTCATGCTCGAAACCGGGCGGGTCGCCAAGCTCGCGTCCGCCGCGGTCTTGGCCACCTACGGCGAGAGCATCGTGCTGGCCACGGTCGTGCGCGCCAAACCCCGGCCCGGGCTGGATTTCTTCCCGCTGCAGGTGGACTACCGGGAGAAGGGCGCGGCGGCGGGCAAGTTCCCGGGCGGGTTCCGCAAGCGCGAGGGGCCACCGAACGAGAAGGAAATCCTGACCATGCGGATGATCGACCGCCCGATCCGGCCTCTCTTCCCCGATGGGTTCGTGGACGAGGTCCAGATTCAGTGCTGGGTCATGAGCCATGACCAGGAGAACGACACGGATGTCCTCGCGGGCACCGCCGCCTCGGCCGCGCTGGCGCTCAGCAACGCCCCGTTCCAGGGCCCGACCGCCACCGTCCGCGTCGGCCGCATCCACACCGACGATGGCCCCCAGTTCGTCATCAACCCGACCGTCAGCCAGCTCGAGTTCTCCGATCTGGACCTGGTGCTGGCCGGTCACGCCGACGGCGTGAACATGATCGAGGTCGGAGCCGCCGAGGTTCCCGAGAAGGACATCCTGGCCGCGATCGACTTCGGGCGGACGCACCTCAAGGAAACATTGGAGCTGATCGGACAGCTCGTCGCCCAGGCGGGCGAGGAGAAGGTTCCCGGCGAGTTGATGCTCCCGACTGAAGAGGTCACGGCGGAGGTCAAGCGGCTTGCCACGGCCGACCTGACCGAGGCGCGCCAGATCCCCGGCAAGCGGGACCGCGACGAGCGGGTCGGCCAGATCCGCGACGCCATGATCGAGGAACATTTTTCGCTCCGAGACGGCGGTTCGGTCCGCGAGTTCGAGGAATCCAAGACCCGCCAGTCGCACGCCAAGGACGCCTTCCGCACACTCGAGAAGAAGATCACGCGCATGCTGATCGTGCAGAAGAAGATCCGAGCCGACGGGCGCGGCGCGAAGGACATCCGCCCGCTCGAGCTGGACGTGGGGATCTTCCCGCGGACGCACGGCTCGGCGTTCTTCCAGCGCGGCGAGACCCAGTCGCTCGTCTCATGCACGCTGGGCACGGCGCGTGACGAGCAGATCATCGACGGGCTGGTGCCCGAATACTCCAAGAAGTTCACGCTTCACTACTATTTCCCGCCGTTCTGCGTCGGCGAGGCGCGGCGCATCATGGGCCCCGGTCGGCGCGAGATCGGTCACGGCGCCCTCGCGGAACGCTCGCTCCTGGGCATCCTTCCCAGCCCCGACGAGTTCCCGTACACCATCCGGATCGTGAGCGATATCACCGAGTCCAACGGCTCCAGTTCGATGGCCTCGGTCTGCGGCGGGTGTCTGGCGCTCATGGAC
>JADFOF010000273.1 GCA_022563015.1 Planctomycetota bacterium | reverse complement strand
GTCGTGGATGTCTTGCGGGACCGCTACGACAAGAGCAGCGCGACCAACGCCTGGTTTGGCCATCCGATTCGCCTGACGGTGGAGGGGAAGGCACCGGGCACCGGGCATTAGGCACTGGTGAAGAGGGAAGAGCGCGCAAACAGAGCCCCCTGCGCAAGCAGGGGGTCCTCTTGGTTCCTCGACAGCGCCGAGCGCGAGCAGGGAGTCCACTCACCGCACAACCACTCCGCCCACGATGACATGATCGACCGGATCTCCGCCGAACTCGTAGCCGAGCATGCGCTCGTCCGTGTGCGCGAGCAGCACGAGGTCTGCGACCGCGCCCGGGACGATCGTCCCCCGGTCCGACAGCCCGAGCAGGGACGCGCTGTTCACCGTCGCCGCGGCAATCGCCTCGGCCGTCGTCAGGCCGAGCGTCCGCACCGCAAGCGCAATCGTCATTGGCATCGATCCGCACGGCGCACTGCCGGGGTTGTAATTGGTGGCGATGGCCAGCGCCCCGCCGGCGTCGACGAATGATCGCCCGTCGGCGTAATCGTTGCCTGCTGCGTCGGCTCGAAGAGGACCCCCTGCTTGCGCAGGGGGCTCTGTGGCGCCGCCTTCTTCCTTCTTACCTGATGCCTGATGCCCGGTGCCTGGTGCCTTCTTCCCCGCCTCTGACAAATGGAATCCCGAGCAGGGCAGCATCACGCCGTACAGCCCCGATTCGGCCAGCGCCCGAAGCTCGGCCGGCCGACTCGCCTCCAGATGATCCACGCTGCGAAGCCCGAGCCGGATCGACGCGGGCGTCATTCCCAGGGCGTTGAACTGATCGGCGTGGACGCGGCACGGATGCCCCAACTCCCTGGCCCGCTCGAAGAGCCCAAGGCAGTCGTCCAGCGACCACGCGCCCTTCTCGCAGTAGGCGTCAATCGTTGCGGCTGGAAACGCTCCGTGAACCGCGTCAAGCGTCTCGCCAATGGTCCTCGCGACGAAAGACTCGTGCCTGATGGCCGGATCAAGAGCATGACCGATGCAGGCGGTCATTAAAACATGCCCCGGCCACTGTTTCGCTGCCGCGTCAATGGCACCAAGCATCTTGAGTTCCGTCTCAGTGTCGAGCCCGTACCCGCTCTTGATCTCGACGGCCGTCGTCCCCTGCGCAAGCATTCGTTCAAGCCGGGCCAGAAGCGATTCGGCCAGTTCCGCCTCGCTCGCCGCCCGCACCGCGCGGACTGTGGACATGATCCCACCGCCCGCCTCGAGCAGTTCAAGGTACGTCGCGCCCTGTTTTTTCATCTCCCACTCGTCCAGCCGGTCGCCCGCCCAGCAGGCGTGCGTGTGGCAGTCAACGAAACCAGGCAGCAGGACGCGACCGGCAGCGTCGATTATCCGCTCCGCGCTCTTCCCTGATGCCAGTTGCCCGGTGCCCGATGCCTTCTCTAACTCCTCGACGGACTGAATGCGACCGTCGGCGACGTGCACGTTTGCCCGATCGATCGGGGCAAGCACGCCGAGGGTGTCCCCGCGCCTCGGACGGTCCCCCGAGGCCAGCGTCAGCACGCGTGCGTTGGTGATGAGCACGCTCATGCGGCGACTGTAGCATTGTTCAGCGCCTTGTGAAGCAAGAGTGGGGGGGCAGGGGAGGGCGAGGGGACAATTCGCGCCACCCTATACTCTGGGCCTTTCAGGAGATGCGCAACATGGCAAGACAGTTGGTCGAATGTGTCCCCAACTTCAGCGAAGGCAGAGACGCGGCGGTCATCAAACAGATCACCGACGCGATCGAGTCGGTTGACGGCGTCAACCTGCTCGACGTCGACCCCGGGGTGGCGACCAATCGGACCGTCGTAACGATGGTGGGTGAGCCCGAGCCGGTCATCGAGGCCGCCGTCCGCGCCGCCCGCGTCGCGAAGCAACTTATAGACATGGCCAAGCACACGGGCGAGCATCCACGCTTCGGTGCCATGGACGTCTGCCCGTTGGTACCAGTTTCAAACATCACGATGGATGAGACGGTTGCGTGGGCGCACAAACTCGGGAAGCGGCTCGGGGACGAAGTGGGCATCTCGGGCTATTTCTACGAGCACGCGGCGAAGATCGACGAGCGCCGCAACCTTGCTGTATGCCGTGAAGGTGAATACGAAGCGCTCCCCGCCCGACTTGCCCAGGCGAAGTGGAAGCCGGACTTCGGCCCCGGCAGGTTTGACTCTGCCTGGGGCGTCACAGCGGTGGGGGCCCGCAACTTCCTGGTCGCCTACAACGTCAATCTCAACACCACGAGTGTTCGCCGCGCCAACGCCATCGCCTACGACGTGCGCGAAAAGGGACGCGTCAAAACTGACGATGGCACGCCCGATGGCAAGCCCCTCATCGACGACAATGGCAAGAAGCTCTGGCAGCCCGGTTCGCTCAAGTGCGTCAAAGGGATCGGCTGGTTCATCGAAGAGTATGGAGTGGCCCAGATCTCGATGAACCTGACCGATATCACCGTGACGCCCGTCCACATCGCGTTCGACGAGGTGGTCGCGCGAGCGGAAGCGCGCGGCATCCGCGTAACGGGCTCGGAACTGGTCGGGCTGATCCCGCTCGCGGCAATGCTCGATGCCGGACGGCACTACCTCCGCAAGCAGCGGCGATCGCTCGGAGTCAGTGACGCCGAGATCATCAAGATCGCGGTGAAGTCGATGGGGCTGGATGAACTCGCCCCGTTCCATCCGGCCAAGAAGATCATCGAGTACGCGATGGAAGCGGGCGCGGGCAGAAAACTCGTGGACATGACGGTCGCCGGCTTCACGCACGAGACGGCGAGCGAATCGAAGGCCCCCGGGGGCGGCTCGGTCTCGGCGGCCATCGGCGCGTTCGGCGCAGCGCTCGCCACAATGGTCGCCAATCTTTCGAGCCACAAGCGAGGGTGGGACGAGCGATGGGAAGAGTTCAGCGACTGGGCGGTCAAGGGCAAACTCTGCCACGACGAACTGCTGCGGCTCGTGGACGAGGACACCGACGCGTTCAACCGGATCGTCGCGGCCTGGGGGATGCCCGCGTCAACCGACACGGAGAAAGCCGCGAAAAAGCAGGCGACCCAGGACGCGACCAAGGACGCGATCCAAGCGCCCATGCGCGTGATGGAGGTCTCGCTCAGGTCGATGGAAGTCGCCAGGGCGATGGCGGAGATCGGGCTCAAAGCGTCGGCCTCTGACGCGGGTGTGGCCGCGTTGGCCGCACGCTCGGCGGTCATGGGCGCCTTCCTCAACGTCAAGATCAACGCGGGAGGGATCGACGACAAGGTGTGGATCGACGACGTTCTGGAGCGCGGCGCAACAATGCAGGAGCAGGCGATCACTGCCGAGCGAGAGATACTGGAGATCGTTGAGGCCACACTGTGAGTGGCAAAGCACCGCCGAAAACATCAGAACTCGACAGCAAGTTGATGGACGGGCGATCGCTCGCGCGGAGAATCCGTTCTGCAGTCGCCGAGAAAGTGGGGGAGATTCGTGATCGCACCGGCGTGACACCGACGCTCGGCACAGTCGTTGTCGGCGATGATCTCGCCTCGCACACCTACGTTCGCATGAAGCGCAGACGCTGCAAAGACGTTGGCATCGCGTCCATCGCACGCGCATTGCCCGCCGCCGCAACCACCGCCGAACTGGTCGCCGAGATCGAATCGCTCGCAAACGACCAGACGGTCCACGCCATCCTCGTTCAGCACCCCGTGCCCAGACCGATCGACCGGCGGGCGGTGTTCGAGGCCATACCGATCGCCAAGGATGTCGACGGCGTCACGGCGGCAACGCTCGGACGGGTCATCCTGGGCAT
>JADFOF010000272.1 GCA_022563015.1 Planctomycetota bacterium | reverse complement strand
GCCCTGGCCGGCACGCTCGGGTACATCGACGACCTCATCTCGACGCTGGACACCTACCACCAGGGCGGGCTGTGGCACAAGGATGTCAAGCCGGACAACATCATCGTCGACGGCACACACGCGCAGCTCGTCGACTTCGGGCTGCTCACCTCGCTCCGCTCCTCGTTGACGCTGACAACGCACGGCACGGAGTATTTCCGCGACCCCGAGATGGTGCGGATGGCCCTGCGGGGTGTCAAGGTGCACCAGATTAACGGCGCCAAGTTCGACATCTACGGCGCCGGAGCCGTGCTGTACTCGGCGATCGAGAACTCGTTCCCGGCCCACGGCGGGCTGAGCCACATCACCAAGCGATGCCCCGAGGCCCTGCGCTGGATCATCCGCCGGGCCATGACGGACTACGACAAGAGGTACGAGTCAGCGGCGGCGATGCTGGCGGATCTGCGTGTGGTCGCCGGGGCTGCCGAGCCGTTCGCCGTCAAGCCCGTCGACCTGCCCAGCATGAAGGGACATGTGGGCGCTGAAAACGCTGAGCGGGCGGCGTCAATGTCCTTTTCTGAAGAGCCAGGCAGGCTCATCGACGAGGTATGGCCGCGAATGCAACAAGTGGCCGGAGAAACATTTCGCACGATCAGAGGAGAGTCGTTCACCTACGCGATGGACCACAACACGGTCACCGTCAGCCGAACGGACTTCCTGTTGCACCGGTGGAACTTTGAAAAGGCGCTCGAAATCGGGACGGTCAGCGGTCCCGGTGAATACAACAAGCGAGGGGTTCGTGGACCGTCATATGTTTGGGCAATACTGCACGACCCCCGAATCGGCGCATTCGCACCAGCAGAAAACCGTGCCGATTGGAGTCGATTCGCAGCGGCTCCGTCCCCACCGCCCCCTCCTTTTCCCGAGCCCGCTCCGGCGCCTCGGCTTCGTCCGAAGCTGCGTGTGGCCAACTGGTGGACGGGGCGGTATCAGGTGGATTCCGAGGAGCCGATCGCGGTCGCGCGTCGCGGGTCGCCCCGCGCGCACGCCCAGACCGCCGCCGCCTCCGTCGCCGCCAGTCTCGGGACCGTCGCAGACGGCTTCAGCGGGGCCGCGGCACGGCGAGAGGCGCGTCGGCGGCCGTCGCGCCAGTGAACGCCGGCCATCCGCTCGGGCTCACCGCGCGCGAGCAGATCGATCGTGCACGCGCCCGGGTCGCCGAGACGCGAAAACGCGCGCACGAACGCGCCCACCGCCGCTCGCGCGGCTCACGCAAAGAGTTCTCGACCAACCCCAATCCGGGCGTCGCCGTCGTGGTCATGGGGTTCATCGGCCTGGCGGTGCTGGCCGGGGGTGTGTTGATCGGCGCGGCGCTCCTGGTGGCGGGGTCGTCCGGTGCCGTTATTCACATGCCGTCCATACCGGATTTAGCGGAATTATCGCGAAGCGAAGCCGCTGCCGCGAGCGTCATGGTCGGCCCCGATGGTGTGAGGATTTCGACGCAAGGGGACGTGCCGGATCAGGTCTCCATGCTGCTCACAGGCCGACGCGCCGTCGTGCTGCGGGAAACGTCGGCCTTCGAGCCGGGCGCGGTTCGCGAGATCGACGCCGCCCTTACCAATCTGTTCAACCGCGGAATGGATCTGATCGGATACATGCCGGCCGGGTTCAACGTCGCACCGGGTGTGGATGACACCGATCTTGTCGCCGACCTTCGCGTCGAAGTTGGTGTCGCGCCGTGGCGCTCGCCCAGCGCTCAGGGAGCGATCCAAGGCTGGCTCAAGGCCCACGACGACATCGACGCCGTGATCTGGATCGCCCGCGATCCTCGCAACGAGAAGCGCGCGTCGATCTGGAGCGTGCCGTCCCCGCGCCTCGACCACGAGACACTCGACACGCTCGTCGATGTGCTCGGCACAGGCCGGGACTGAACCGATCGATCGAACGGTTCCGGCGTCCGGCGTGAGGCCGCAAACACAAGCAGTCCCTTACGAGCCCTTCGCGCGAGCGAAGAGTGTTGTGCGCCCGGCGCGTCTGACACCCTGTGCTCGCGCCCAGGGCTCGTTGGTGATGCGGGAATCGAAGGCGAGCAGGCTCCGCTTCGACACCCGCTTTGTCCTTGAAACAGGTGGTTTCAACCCTGCGAGACCTTCACGAGCGTTTCGAGCGTCTGTGACGCGCGGCCGGAATCGATCGCGGCCGCCGCACGCTTCAGCCCCTCGCCCAGATCGTCAGCCGCGCCCGCCACGTGCAGCGCCGCCGCCGCGTTCAGCAGCACGATGTCGCGTTTGGGCCCGGTCCGCGCCCCGTCGATCACGCCCAGCACCGCCGACGCGCACCCCTCGAGGTCGGTCTCGCGCAGGTCGTCCATCGAGCACAGATCAAGCCCAAGCGTCCGCGGATCGACGCGTTCCATGCGCACGGCGCCGCGCCGCACTCGGCCCACGGTCGTCGAGCCCGTGAGCGTGATCTCGTCGAGCCCGTCGTCGCCGTGCACGACCATGGCGTCCTCCGAGCCCAGCCTCGCCAGCACGCCGGCGATTCTTTCCACGTACGCCGCGTCGTAGATGCCCATGACCTGCCGGGGGGCTCCGGCCGGGTTGGTCATCGGGCCCAGCAGGTTGAACATCGTGGGGAACCCCAGCGCCTTGCGCGCGCCGGCCGCGTGTCGGGCCGCGGGGTGATGCCGAATCGCGAAGCAAAAACACACGCCCGCCTCGTCCAGGCACGCGCCCTGGGTCTCGGGCGGCGCGTCGATATTGACGCCGAGCTGTGCGAGCACCTCGGCCGAGCCGCGCCCGGTTCGGCTGCGGTTGCCGTGCTTGGCGACCAGGACGCGGACCGACCCGCCGTCGAGGTGGGGCGACGCCGCCGCGGCCACGATCGCCGCTGCTGTCGAGATGTTGAACGTCTTGGGCGCTCCGCCCGTGCCGCAGGTGTCGATCACCGCCGCCCGCGGGTCGTTGGGCACGGGCACGGGCATCGCATGCCGCCGCATCGCCCGCGCCGCCCCGGCCAGCTCGTCCACCGTCGCGCCGCGGGCCTGGATCAGCGCCAGCATGGCCGCGATCTGCGATTCCTCCAGCTCGCCCGCGAACAGCCGCTCGAACAGCTCCTGCGCGCGACTTTGATCGAGTGTGCGTCCGGCCAGGAGCTCGGCCAGCAGTTCGTGAATCGTCATGGGGCCTCCGCGTGCGATGATACACGCCCGTCACCACACGAAAGCGCGGATTCTGCGGGATCTGGGGAGCGCAACGGGCCGGTAACACTCGCATACCGCAGGCCCGTTTCGATCAGGGCTCATCCGCCGCTCGTATAATCGTGCATGCCCGCCCGAAAAGTCATCCCGCTGGCCGCGACGCGTCGGCTCACCCGCCGTGCGGCCCGACGGGCTGCGCTCGCACGGTTCGTCCGGCTGCTGGGACTGTCGCTCGCGATCATCGCGGGGTTGCTGTTCGTGGCTGTCGTCGTCGGCAGGCTCATCGGCCAGTCGTTCGACGCGATCATGCTGGGCGCGGTCGGCCTTGCGGGTTCGCTCGTCGTCGCCTCGATGCTCGCCGTTACCGGGCGATGGAGTGAGCGAAGGGCGGCGCTCGAGATCGACCACGCGCTGGGGCTGAACGACGCGCTGTCTTCGGCGATCGATCTGTCGTCCGAACCGCGCGGCAACGACGCCGCGTTCACGAGGCTGGCGATCTCCGACGCCGAACGCCTCGCGGCGAGGGTGGACGCGGCGACGGTGACGCCGATCGCGCCGGGCCCGGGCTGGATCGCCTGGCCGATCCTGGGCGCCGCCGCGGTCGCCGCAGCGTGCTTCGTGCCCGAGCTGCGTT
>JADFOF010000271.1 GCA_022563015.1 Planctomycetota bacterium | reverse complement strand
ATAATAAATCATTATATTCATCTTTTATTGTTAAATAAGCTGTTATTTGGGCTAAATCAAAACTGGTTTTAATCCAAGCTTGATTAGCGCTAGCTTCCTCTAGAATTTGTAATGATTTATTGATCATTTCCTCTGTAAATTCTACTCTCTTCATATTTTGTATGTCAGATGCAAAACGACTTTCCAATGCGTTATACTCTTCTTCATTTATTTGAGCATCTTGATTTTGAGGGTTTTTCCATAGTCGAAAAATAACCTTGCGTACTTCTAATATAGCAAGGTTTAAATAAAATAGGTCGTTATTATTACTAAAAATCTGGTCTATAAAATTAGAACCATCTTCTTGTTTGTATCTTTTAGTAAAGGCGCTTGATTCAAAGAAATACTTTGACATTTATTCATTGTTTCTATCATCTAATAAAAGGTTAGTAAAATGAATTGAGATGGTATCATACATGTAGTAGACAAATTGAAATCCACATTTGACGCATTTTGCGACCGTCACGACGGAGCGACATTTGCTCCTCTGGAGAGTGTCCCCTTCTCAGGCACCAAAGAGCAGATTTTCCTGATAGCGTACCGCGCAATATGTTGGGAACTCTATCAGAAGACTCGCGCAGTAAGGTCAGGACTAGTACTACGCAACCTCGTAGATCGTGGAGCGTCGGAGCACATGCAGCGAGAGATACAGGAGATCATTGGTGTTCAGGACGCTGGGTTTCAAAAGGGACTAGCCGATCTTGAGTCGATAAAGCACGAGATGGACGAAGCTCTTACGACGAGCGACTTTTCGTCCGTCAGCGCTCACGAATTTGTCCTGGAAGGTCCGGTATCCATCGTGGCGACTGGGGCAATAACCCCAAACCTCACTTTGGGCGGCGTGTCGATACAAACCCTGCACGACAAGGAAGCGCGCATTCAGTTGCTCGCGTTTGGGGTAGATGTCACCGAACGAGGTGCAAATGTAGTCTTTCTTTGGTCTAATGGGGATGACGCCCCGTTGACATATATCGAAGAGATAGCAGGGCTCGACGATAAGCAGCTTGCAGAATTCCTAGTGCAATTCTTCTTTGCCCACTGTGAGAACACGTATTTTGCGGCTGCGTGGTGGGATGCGCTGAGTGGAGAGGACCAGTCGTTCTTAGATTCTATGATGCAGAACTCGAATCCGTACTACTCCCCGCCCGATTATGACCTGAATCGCCCCCTAACGCCGTGGCGACTCACGTCGCAAGACCGATTGTAATGGGCCGACACCATGAAGAATGTCCTGTCATGTGCATCCGCCCCGAATCGCAAGGGAGTGGCGGGAAGAGATCCGTTAGACAGCTTATCGGATTTCCACGATGAATAACCACCAGCAGCACACCGGCCAGCTCGTAGACGTCGTTCAGCGCGGGCAGCGGCACCGCTTGCAGCCATCGGAACAGCGCTGTGATGAACCGCATCAGTCCTCCGTCTCCGCGAACGAGTAGAACCGCACGGGCACCGACGCCGGCGCCGCTTCATCCCCTGCCGCGACTGCGTCGTTGCGCGCCTCCCACGACAGGATCGCCGCCATCGTCACGTCCATCTTGTGCGGCGAATCGGTGCGCTCTTTCGAGATCATCCAGATCCGCTCGCCCTGGTCATCGACGATGCGTGCGACGTCGGGTGTGAGGCCGACCAGGTCCTCGATGGCGCGCTGGGCGCCCCAGGCGGTTCGGCGGACGATCTGGTCAACGGCGAGGAGGATGAAGGCGAGCCAGCCGGCGGTCTGGTACTCGCCCGAGACGAGTGCGGCGGCGATGGCGAGAGCGGCGAGGGTGGAGGAGGACATGCGTCCTCGGCGCAGCTCGGCGAAGGCGGCGGTGAACATCCGGAGCCCGAGCAGCAGGGCGCCCAGGGCGGCGGGGATGTTGGCCACCTGCTCGTCGTACCCCATGCCCGAGGCGACCAGGCTGACGATCAGCAACATGCTCCCGACCAGATAGAAGAGCAGGGCGTTCTCGATCTGGACGTTGTGACGGGGGCTGGTCTCGATGGTGGAGTCGTTTTCGGCGTCGGTCATGCGGACTCAACTCCGTGCCCAGGGGCGTTTGCGGGGGGAGGCGGGGGGTGCCGGGACGCGTGCGGCGGCGACATGCGCGCACCTCTGACCTGTGCGGTCGGATACCCTACGTCGGGTGTCCGGGGCGGGTTCGGATCGGATTGGTCGGAGATTCGGCCGGGCACACCCCCACGCGCGGAGACCGAGCCGGAATGGACGAATTGCCCAGACAGTATCCGGATACGCCTCGTGTCGCGGTGCTGGGGATCGGGCAGATGGGGCTGGTGTGCGCCCAGGTGCTCGGGTCGGAGCGGCCCGGGGGGACGGCTGCGGTGGTGATGTGGGGGCACACTGCCGAGGAGTCGGGTCGGCTGGCGCAGTCGAGGCGGAGCGATCGGCTGCCCGGATTCGTGCTGCCCGAGAGCGTGCGTGTGGGGCTCTCGGACGCCCAGGCGCTGTCGGGCGTGGATCTGATCGTGTCGGCGATCCCGGTGCAGTTCATGCGTTCGGCGTGGTCGAGGCTGCGCGAGCACGTGCCGGCGGGGGCGGGGGTGGTGAGCGTGGCCAAGGGGATCGAGAACCAGACGCTGCTGCGCCCGACGCAGATCATCGCGGACGTGCTTGGGGATGATCCGGACGGGCCGCCACGGCCGCTGGGCGCGCTGAGCGGGCCCACGATCGCGGCGGAGCTGGCGCGGTGTCTTCCGGCGACGATGGTGGCAGCCTGCGACGACGCGGCGTTCGCGCGGTGGATGCAGCAGCTCTTTTCGACGAGCTGGCTTCGCATCTACACCAACCCGGACGTGCTGGGGGTGGAGCTGGCCGGGGCGACCAAGAACGTGGTGGCGATCGCGGCGGGGATCCTGGACGGGCTGCAGGCGGGGTACAACGCCAAGAGCGCGCTGTTGGCGCGCGGGCTGGCGGAGATCGCTCGGCTGGGGACGGCGATGGGGGCCGGCCGCGAGACGTTCTTCGGCGTGGCGGGTGCGGGCGACCTGGCGACCACGTGCTTCAGCCCCGAGGGTCGCAACCGGTCGTGCGGCGAGGCGCTGGGCAAGGGGCAGAAGCTGGATGAGTACCTGGCCTCGTCGCGCTCGGTCGTCGAGGGCGTCGCGACCACGCGCTCGGTGATGGACCTGGCGCGGAAGTATCGCGTCGAGATGCCGATCGCGGCGGCGGTCAACGCGGTGCTGTTCGAGGGGCTGGATCCGCTCGAGGCGATCACGCGGCTGATGAGCCGCGAACTCAAGGGCGAGCGCGTGGGGTAGGGGCGTTCTCAGAAACATATGTCAACGGATATCGCGTCTTGATGGATGCACGACACCGAGTCTGACCGAGTGCCACACCTCGCGCTTCGCGCAGGTGTGCTTCGCGTCGCGGAAATCGCTTCCTGCCGGGCGCGGCTCGTATCGGATGTCGCGCCGACTTGTGCGCAGGACGCTGAGTCTGAGTCCGCGAAGGCTCGGATAGTTCCGATGACGCAGTCGATCCGAGCCTTCGCCCGCAGCGGGCTCAGACTCGGCGTCCGTTCAATTGCGGGTGCGATGCGTTGGTGGGAACCGCTCTCGAACCTCCATGACGAGCCGCGACCGGCAGGGAGTGGATCTCACTCTCCCCAACGAGGCACGACCGGAAGGGAGTGCTCAGGGACGCAACCATCGCGACATGGGTCGTCGAACCACCGCTCCCTCCCGGTCGCGGCTCGTACGTGCGCCTCCCTGGCGAACCGGTCCATAAGGCCCCTTCTGGGGCCGCTATGGTGGTTGACGCGGGCAAGACTGGTAAAAGTCTTGT
>JADFOF010000270.1 GCA_022563015.1 Planctomycetota bacterium | reverse complement strand
GCGTCACCATATCGCGGCCGACCGGCGGGGGCGTCATTGGTGGTCAACCTCCGCCGTCCGACTCGACCGGATCGTCGGCACCGCCGCGGGCCCGCTTCGTGTAGCGGTCGAAGACGCGGCGGACGAGATCCTGGTGCCGAACCGGGATGCGCTGCTGCTCGAAGGCCTGCTCCGCGCTGTCGCGCGATCGGCGGAGTTGCTCGACGAGGCCCCGCGCGGGCGGTGAATCCGGGTCGCCCGGTTTATCCGAGAGCCACCGCGCGATCACGCGCTCGGCCGCGTCGTCCGACGGGCGGCTCATATCGACGCGCTCGCTGGGCGTGTCGGGCTCGGCGGGCGATGGATCCCGCATGCCCGAATCGACGTGCGGCGAGTCGCCGGCATCGCGCTCCTGGTTCAGTTTCGACCAGCGATCGAGCATCTCGCGTCGTTCCTGCGGGGACATCTTCTCGAGCATGTCCCGGGCCTGCTCGCGCAAGCGCTGGGCGGCCCGCCGATCGCGCTCGGCACGCTCACGCGCCTCTTCCAGTCGTTCGAGCTGCTGCTCGAAACGCTCCAGCGCATCGCCGGGATCGCCCGGGCCATCTCGCGCCATCGGGTCGCCGGTCTGGCCCTGCCCCTCCTGCTCAGACACGGCCTCGCCCTGTTCGCCCTGTTCACCCGTCGGCTCGCCGGGCTGCGCCTCGCCCGGCTGTTCGCCCGGTTGGGATGGATCCTGCTGCGGTTGCTCGCCCGGTTGAGATGGATCCTGCTGCGGTTGCTCGCCCGGCTGGGATGGATCCTGTTGCGGTTGCTCGCCCGGTTGCTGCTCGTCCGTCTGGTCGGGCGTGGGCGGCTCGGGCTCGTCGAGACGTTGCTGGTCCAGTTCGCCGAAATAGCTGTACACGATGCCGCGCGTACGGACATCGATGATCAGCATGTCGGCATAGTCCTTGCCTTCGCCCAATTGCTGAACAAGGTTGGAGAGGCGCCATCGAACTTCGTCGGGAAGGACAGGCACGGGGTTTGGCTCAGATGCGAGAGTCGCTTGGCTACCAAGACGGGCCGAGTGCCTTGCCGCCTCGACTGCGGCGCTGGACCGGGCACCCAGCAAAACGTCGCTCCGCATGCGTTGAAAGAGATCCTCGAGCCACGCCGCCTTTACGGCGCGAATCGAGGAGAGGCGGTCGAAAGTCAGGTCGTAAAAGGCCTTCTTGGCGTAGGGCCGGGCGATCAATGCGGTGACGCCCTGTGCGATGACGGCGATGGCCAGCATCAGGATCAGGATCTGATGCCGAAATCGTAAACGATGAAACACCCAATCGTACTCCGCGACGTTGACCGACTGAATCGGCAGCCGGCCGGCCGGCCCGAAACGATGGTCCCCACTGCGCGATCATCATAGGCCGATCTCGCCCCCCGGGGAAGAAACGGCGCGACCTCGGTCCCGACACGATTCAACGCTCAAAACGCCCGCGGCGGCGGAACGACGGGATCGTACGCGGTCGGGAGTTCCACGGTGGCCCGATCTGCCGTGTTACCGCCAAAATCCAGGCCCAGGCCTGATGCGAACGGTTGTGTCGGCCGGCCGTGGGCGTTAGGATGGGGGTTGGGTATTACCGGTCGTTGGCGGCGTTTGCCTGGGGGTTTGCGCATGGGTTCGTGTCTGTCGCAAGAGGATGTTCTGGTCTACGTGGACGGCTCGGGTTCGGCCGAGCGGATGGATCAGTGGAGCACGCATATTGCTCGCTGCTATCGGTGCGCAAGGCACCTGGCCGCGGTTCGCCAGGATACGGCTCGTCGATCACATCGATGCAATGCTCTCGATCGCGGTGGGTCGGCTGTGCGGCCTCATCCTGGGCGAGGGGAACACGCTCGCGGATGCGGAGGTCCGCGGGCTGGCCCGGCGCATGCCGCGCGACGTGCGACGCGACCTCGTGCTTCTCCACGCTGTGTACGCCGACGGGCTGGGGGCGGCGGAGCGCACGGGTCGGCTGCGGCGCTCGCTGCGCCTGCCCCGCCCCAGACGCGACTATGTAACGCTGGCGCTCACGGCGGTGGGCTGGATTCCCGCGGCGCTCGTGCTCTGGGCCGGCGGGTTCCTCGGCGACGTTCAGCCCAACCCGGACTTTGAGCCGTTCCTCCGCTGGGTGATCTTTGCCCTGGGCGTGCTGTGGATTCTGCCCGCGGTGAAGTGGTCCGCGTGGGACCGTCTGGTAGCGCGACGGATCGGGCGTCGGCTTCGCCGGCAGATCCGCATCTCCGACCGCACGGACAACTCGTACGGTGAAGCCCTGCGCGTGCTGGCGCGTGGCGACTGGTCCGCCGGACGCCTCCCCCTGACCGACACCGACGAGCCGCGCTACGAGATGCTCGCCAGGCTCACACGGGTCGTCAGGGCGCTGGGATACGTGGGCGTCATGGTGCTGGTGGACCGCATCGACGAGCCGACGCTCGTCTCGGGCGACCCGGGCCGGATGAAGTCCGTCATCTGGCCGATGCTGAACAACAAGTTCCTTCAGCAGGAGGGGTTCGCCCTGAAGATGCTGCTGCCGATCGAACTCCGCTACGAGCTGTTCCGCGAGTCGAGCGCGTTCTTTCAAGAGGCGAGGCTGGACAAGCAGAACCTCGTCGAGCGGTTGAGCTGGACGGGGTCGACGCTGTACGACCTGTGCGAGGCTCGGCTGAACGCCTGCCGGGAGGACGGCGCCGAGCCGATGTCGCTGCTGGCACTGTTCGAGACGGACGTTGTCGGCAAGGATCTCGTGGACGCGCTGGACCAGATGCATCAGCCGCGCGATGCGTTCAAGTTCCTCTACCAGTGCATCGCGGAGCACTGCTCGAACGTGACGATCGAGGAGGAGCAGTGGCGCGTGCCGCGCCTGGTGCTCGAGATCGTCCGCAAGCAGCAGTCCGAGCGGGTGCAGGCGCTGTACCGGGGCATCCGGCCGGGGTAGCGCCGGCGTTCACGATCACCGCGCGGGTCATGCGAGCGGTTCGGTCATGCCGCGCGGATCGAGGAGCCGATCCAGCTCCGCCTTTGGAAGCAGATTCTGCTCCTGGGCGAGGGCGCGGACGGTCTTCCCGGTCGCGAACGCTTCCTTTGCCAGCGCAGCCGCCCGGTCGTAGCCGATCGCCGGGGCCAGCGACGTGCACATGGCCAGCGACTGCTCGATGAGTTCCTTGCAGCGTTCCTCGTCGGGTTCGAGGGGCTCGATGAGCCTGGTTCGGAACATGCGGCAGGCGCCGGCGAGGATCTCGATCGATTCGAGCAGTGATGCGGCCATCATGGGCATGGCGACGTTCAGTTCCAGCAGCGAGCCGACGCCGCCCAGGCCCCCCGTGACGATGGCGGCGTCGTTGCCGATGACGCGGCAGCAGACCATGACCATGGACTCGCAGATGACGGGGTTGACCTTGCCCGGCATGATGGACGACCCGGGCTGAACCGCCGGCAGCCTGAGCTCGCCCAGCCCGCAGCGCGGACCCATGCCCATGAGCCGGATGTCGCCGGCGATCTTCGAGAGACTGACGGCGATCGTGCGGAGGTGCGCCGACGCCTCGACGATCGCGTCCTTGGCGTGCTGAGCTTCGAAGTGGTTCTCGGCCTCGCGGAAGGTCGGGCCGCCCTGGTCGGCTGACGCGAAATGTGTGGCGAGACGGTCGGCGACCCTGGCGCCGAACTGTCTGTGGGTGTTGATGCCGGTGCCCACAGCCGTCCCGCCGATTGCCAGTTCCGTGAGCGACTCGAGCGCGGTATCGAGCCGTCTCAGCCCGTGGCGGAGCTGAGATGCGTAGCCGGAGAACTCCTGGCCAAGCCGAATGGGCGTGGCGTCCTGGAGGTGT
>JADFOF010000269.1 GCA_022563015.1 Planctomycetota bacterium | reverse complement strand
ACAAGCGTCATTCTGTCGAGCAGATCGTGAACAAGCTGCGGCTGGCTGCGTGCCCTCATTCGTCCATCTCATCAAGTCGTTTCCAGGCTTCGCGCTTGCCAAGTCCACGAATCGCGACCAGAGCAGCGAGCTGTTGCTGTTGGGGCCGGGTCTTACCACTCTCCCAGTTGTAGACCGTCAAGGCCGAAACCCCCACCAGCCGCGCGTAGTCGGCCGCGGAAACCTGGATGCGAGCCCGATGGGACTTGACCGACCTGGGCGAGAATCGGGCTCCCGCGGCCAACGCCTTGGGAACCGATCTGCCCGTCTGCTTGCGAAGCTGCCTTTCCAGCGACGCCAGGCGTCGCGCCAGATCCGCCACTTCACGCTTCAGCCGGGCGATGTCTCGTCGATGGTGAGCAGACGCCTGCTTGGTTGTGGCGAGTGAGGCTTTGGCCTCTTTACGGGCGAGTCGCTGGATCTCTGCTTTGAGCACGCTGGCAAGATTGGGCATCTGGGTCTCCTTGGAACCGGATTCTACGGCGACGGCGCCTGTCTCGCAAGCACGGGGTCGCCATTCTGGTCGGATTCTGAGTCACGGCGGCTCCCATTCGCTCTTCTCGTGGAAGCCAGAACATGTCTGATGTCTGGAAGAATCAAGAAAAAGTGGGCACGGCGTGCCCTCTTGGTGTCCACGCGGTCTGACAGGGCCTCCGGGCCAAAGTCTTGGGCATCACTCGACCTGTCACCGTCGATTCCGATCACAGCGAGGCGAAAAAAGCTTGCGTTTCCGTGGAGGCGCGTTACACTTGCGCTCGGAGGGCTCGGTGCAGGAGCCGGGTGATGGTCAAGTGGGAGATGTCGGTTCGGTTATCGGCGGGCGACACGCCGCGAGAACTCAGCCGACACCGGATGGAGAAAGACCCCGTGCGCAAATCAATCACCATAGTGCTGTTCGTCTGTGCAGCCTGGGCGACTCGTCACGCCGAGGCCCAGATCTCCATCGGACTGGTCAGCGATTTTCAGTCCGCCACCACTGAGGGCTGGGTGAGTGGACCGATCAATCCGAACCCGCCGACCGTCCTGCTCAACGGCCACGGCCCGGGAGACCATGCCTTGAGGGTTGTCGGCACCGGCTCGTTTGGCGCCGGCGGCCGGGTGGTGACGTTCAACGTGCTGGAGTGGACCGGCGACTACCTCAGCGCCGGCGTCACGTCCATCTCAATGGACCTGAACAACGTCGGCAACAAAACGGATCTGGATATCCGACTGGCTGTCACCGGCACCGGCGGCTCCTTCTCGACGAGTGCCAGCGCTCTTCTCCCTGCCGGAAGCGGTTGGACCAATTTCGTGTTTCCGGTCGACGTTGCCGATTGGGTCCCCGCAGGCGGATTCAATCTCAACGCCACGCTCAGCGCCGTGACCCAACTTCGCATCCTGAACAGCCCGACTCCCGCCTTCATGGCCATCGTCGAGGCCGGCGACCTTCTCATCGACAACATCACCGCCCAGGGCGAGGTCTGCTACGCCGACTGTGACGGCAGCGGCACGCTGGACATCTTCGACTTCCTCTGCTTCCAGAACAGCTTCGTACTCGGCGAGCCGTACGCCTGCGACTGCGATCCCGACCCGATCTGCGACATCTTCGACTTCCTCTGCTTCCAGAACGCGTTTGTGGGCGGGTGCCCGTAGCGCGTACCCCGCCGATCAATCGGGCCCACGAATCCCGGATGCATCGCGTACGGTTCCCATCGTTCACATGCGCACGCGCAGCGCGATGGACGAACTCCGGGCGCGAGCACGGAGTCTTCAAGTCGCGGCGTCAGGTAGATTCTCCGCTTGTGCGGAGGGCTCGTACTCGATCCCATCCGAAACTCCAGATGCCCCGAGTCCAGATGTCCCGATTGAATCGGGAGGGAGACACGCATGTTCCTCCCTCACGCACGACCGACACGTGTGATCCGTATCACATGTCGGGTCAAGGGATATACCGGACGCGTTGATTGCATCGAATCTACAGGCCCAGCGTGCTGCGCTTCTGCGCCCACTCGCTCTGCTCACGCTTATTGGTGGTGTCGAGCGAGCCGTCGCCGCCGGCCTTGAGATTCCGGATCGCCTCGATCTCCAGCCGCGTCAGGCGCATCGCGTTCGTGTCGTAATCGCGCCAGGCTTCCATCGCGACCGGGACGATCGGCTCGATCAGGTCGTGCATGGCCTGGGCGTAGGCCCGAATCTCCAGCTGCGAGTGGCTGTCCATGCGCAGCGACAGGAACCCGAGAATGTTGTGCAGGTCGCACTTCCAGTACCACTGCGTGTACAGCGAGAGGGGGAGCCCGATCCGCGCCAGCTCCCGGCTCACGCCTCGCTCGGTCAGCGACAGATACTCCGGGTAGTTCGACTCGGCCTTGTCGAGAAAATCCAGGAACGCCTGTGCCGTCATCGACTCGTCCGGTCCCTCAATCTCCGGCGCGGCTTCGTGCCCCGGCGCCTTCGCGCCCTTCGCACCAAACGTCTGTGCGCCGCCCTGGCGGTTGCCCGCGCTCTGCTTGCGGACCGCGTCGGCGGTGGGGCGGTAGAACGTGTCCGGCATGATCGAGTACCGTCCCGAGTACTCGTTCACGTTCGCGGTGCGGTGCCGGATCCACTGCCGGGCGATGAAGATCGGCACCGCGACGTGGAACTTGAACTCGATCATCTCGAACGGCGTCGTGTGCCGATGCCGCATCAAAAAGCGGATCAGCCCGCGGTCCTCGCTGACCTTCTTGGTGCCCTGCCCGTAGGAGACACGCGCCGCCTGCACGATCGCAGCGTCCGCCGTCTGCCCCTCGGGCACCAGCCGCGGCATCGCGTCCAGGAGCGCGATGAACCCGTGGTCCAGCACCCTGATCTCACGCCGCGTCGCCCCGCCCATGACATCGACAAGCGGCGACTCGGGCATGCTGCTGGTGATTCTGTCGGTCGCGTCGTCCATCTCGCTCACTGCGGGCTTCGATTCGATCCGCGTCATGCCGGAGCGTATCCGAAATGCACGCATGGGGGCGGCGCGAGCCGTTCGCACGCACAAAAAAAGACCCGCGGCGGGGCGCGGGCCTTTGGGGATGTCGGTCGCGATACCCCTTCGCTCAGCCGTCGCCGCCCTTGTCCTTGGCCGGCTTCTCGATGCCCAGCAGCTCGGGGATCAGGTCGTCGAGCTTGCTGCGGGCCTTGACCGAGTGCAGGTCGCCCTTCCGATCGATGATGAATATGGCGGGGATCGAGTTGATGCCCCAGGCGGTCGAGAACTCGCTGTTCCAATAGTCGCCCTGGTAGTACTGCGGCCAGGTGACGTTGTTCTCGTCGCAGTACTCGCGCAGCTTGTCCAGCCCGCCCTTGTCCTCGGGCTGGTCGAGGCTGACGCCGATGAACTCGACGCCCAGGTCGCGATACTGGGCGTACAGCTCCTTCATGTGCGGGATCTCTTTCACGCACGGGCCGCACCACGTCGCCCAGAAGTCGATCACGACCACCTTGCCGCGCAGGTTCCGCATCGAGACCGTCTCGCCGCTGATCGCGTCGTTGAACTCGAGCTTGAACGGCTTTTTCAGCCCCTCGACCTGCCGGATCTTGCCCTTGGTATAGCGGGCGGCCCGGGCGTCGGGATAGTTCGCCAGCACGCGGCGGTACAGCGCCACCTCGCGTTCGGTGTCCTCGCCGCAGTACCGCGCGGCCGTCATGAGCAGGCTCGCGGCCCGGTCGTCCTCGGGCGCCATCTTGACGAAGTGCTCCAGCGCGGGCATGAACTCGTACTCGGCGTACTTTGTCTTCTGCCCGATCGTCTGCGCGTAGGTGTAGCACGCCTCGACTGCCAGC
>JADFOF010000024.1 GCA_022563015.1 Planctomycetota bacterium | reverse complement strand
TTCGACACCTCGCGCCGCCGACGGGTGAAGCCGACCCGCACGCGCCCGCACTGAAGCTTGCGGTCTTCTCGCGGGAGGGCGAGCACGTCGTCGAGGGCGTGCTGTACGATCGATCCGGGCGGTGGTGGTGGATCGCGGGCGGGATTCCGCGGCTGCTCCCGGCGGGGCTGTACCGCAACCGGACAATGGAACAGCAGCATCACGGCGCGCTGGAGCGGCTGGGGCTCGACCCGGCCGGCGCGGGAGCACGCGCCGGGCCCGGCTCCCGACTCGACCACCAGACAATGGATCGGTTTGGCGATGAATGGAGGGTCTTTCGAGACTGGGGGTACCACGACCAAGCGCCCGAGGGCCGCGAGGCCGAATTCCAGGGCGGGCTGTGGGCGAACACGCTCTCGGCGTTCGCGTCCAAGACGTTTCTGTGCGGGAGGGTTGGCGGGAAACTGTGCCTGGACGCGGGGTGCGGGAACGGTCGATTCACCGCGGCGGCGCTGGCGGGCGGAGCGGGCGAGGTGATCGCGGTGGACATCGGGTGGGGCGTCGAGGCCGCGTTCGAGCACCATCGCGACGACCCGCGCGTTCACGTCGTGCAGGCGAGTCTGTTCGACCTGCCGATCCGTCGCGTGGACGTGGCGTTCTCGATCGGCGTGCTGATGCACACGGGCGACGCGCAGCGGGCGTTCATGCGCGTGGCGTCCGTCGTCGGGCCGGGCGGGCTGCTGGCGGTCCGCATGTATCATCGCGGGAACATCGCGTATGAGCTGACCGACCGTGCGCTGCGCATGGCGACCACGCGATTGAGCCGGCGCCGACAGATGAGGCTTGCCGAGCGGATGGCCGGTTTCGGGCGTTGGCTGTGCGAGCGTGACGCGGCGGCGCCCGGGACGCGCGTGCGTTGGTACAGCGTGGTGCGGAACTGGCCGACGGTGCACCACAACCTGGACTGGTGGGGAGCGCCGGTGGCGACACACCACACCGTGCCCGAGGTGCTGCGGTGGGCGCGTGCCGCCGGGCTGGGCGTGGTCAAGACCGACCCCGCGCACGGCCGCGAGCGATACGGATTCTGGGAGTGGCCCGAGGCGCTGACGGCGCTGTTCGAGCGGGCGCCGGTTTGGGCGGCTGGGGCGAGCACGATCGACGCCAAGCCGATCGCCGACCCGACGGGCGCGGCTGCGCATGCGTGCGGGCATATGCGATGAACCGCCGATGTCACCTTCGGGCACGTGAGGCGTGTGAAGCCCCCGGCGCACGAAGGCCGATACTGAAGCCATGAAGACACCCACCGTCGCCCAGCCCGAATACCGCGCAGATGCTCATCGAAATGACACGGTCGATCGCGCACTCGACCGGGCGTCTCCTTGTGAGCCGAAGAACGACCGCGTCTCACAGATATCCGACGAGTTCGCATATGCGAACAGATGCAGGAGTTTTCGGGGGAAATTCTGGGATGAGACGTACGCGCCGGCGTTGGCGGTGTATGCGCGTCTGGCACACCACCGCAATGAACGTGTCATGGCGCACGCGGGGAAGGGACAGCGGCTTCTTGATGTCGGGTGCGGGTTCGGCGACCTGCTCTACCATCTTCGCGGTCGCTTCGCAGAGCTGCATGGCGTCGATCCGTCGATCGATATGGTCCAGCACGCCCGCGACAACATGGAACAAAGAGGGGTCGCATCGAATTGTTCGATCTCCCAGGCGCTCGGCGAGAAACTCCCGTTCGAGGAAGATTGGTTTGACACGGTGCTCATGACGGACGCGTATGAGCACATTCATCCCCCTCAGCGTGATGCGGCGTTGCGCGAAGTTCGCCGTGTGCTTCGGCCCGGCGGACGCTTCGTTATCGTAACACCGTCGGCCAGAGCGATTCATGCCTGGGCTTTTATGGACAATATGCTGACGATTCCACGGCAGATAAAAGCGGGGAAAGGCGTGCATATTTTTTCGACAACTCCCAAAGCATACTGCGAGATCTTTTGCAGCAAGCGCGAGTTGCTCGGCGACCTGAAAGCGGCTCGCATTGGAGTTCAAGCGTTCGAGCGTGTCGGGTTCTATCCCGCTCCCGAACGCCCGGGGTTCTGGGAGCCGTATCTGCATAAGCTCCGCAAACGTCAGCAAGCGTATGACTGCGTTGCCAGGTCGTGCCGGTGGATTGAGCGGCTTGGCTTGCTGAATCAGAAGATGCTCGTTCGTTGCTCCAGATCCACCCGAGATCGCCGGTGACGTCTGCTGGCACATCCGGTGTGGCCTGTTCAACATGCACGGATGCCCATGCGACATGGAGTGCGCATCGCGCTCCTTGCGAAAGTGATGTTGGCGTCCTCGACGCAAGATGAGTGAAACATGATCCTTGACAAGCCCGCCGGCCAGAATCTCGGCATGCACGAGCGCCCCTCCGGCAAGCCGCTCATTCACTGCGTCTCCTTTCCGAAGTCGGGACGCACATGGCTTGAAGTCATGATCGCGCGCATTGTCTCTCGCCTAACCGGCGAGGAGCAGGCGGATGTCATGAGAAGACACCGACACGGCGGTATCAGAGGTTCAGCAAGTGCCGATGTAATGCCGCGGTTGATGTTCGGACACGGTCATATGAACGCGGTTATCTGCCGCGAGGAAAGACTGCCGCGCGACCCATACCGGTCGGCTCGGGTGCATCTCCTCGTGCGCGATCCGCGCGACGTTGTTGTCTCTCATTTCTACCACATGAAGTATCGCGATCAGAGATTCGATGGAACCTTGGACGAGTTCCTTCGCTATCCCTACCAGGAAGCCGATCCGAACGGGCCCGTTGCCCGTTTCGGCTTGATGCCGATCCTCGGCTACATGAACGCCTGGGTCCGCGATCGTGAGATCCTGAGCGAACTGTTCATCAGCAGCTATGAGGATCTCCGAGCGGATCCGCCCGCCCGACTCTGCGACATCTGTGAGTTCTGCGGAATCACAGTGGATGAAGATCTGATCCAGGATGCGGTCTCCTATGGCAGCTTCGAGCACATGCTCGCGCTCGACAAATCGGGCGATTTGGATCCCGATTTTCCTGGCGTTCCGGTCCGGCCTGAAGCCCGCAAGGTTCGCAAAGGTCAGGTTGGCGGATATCGTCAAGATATGACCGTTGAGCAAATCGAGTTCGCGGACGACTTGATCGCCCGCCACCTGGATCCATTCTTCGATCGGTACCAATCGCGTCCACTTCACTCTCATGCGGCACCTCACGGAGACTAGCCTAAACGTGTGCGGCATCCTCGTCATGGCGGTTAATCGGGACCGAGAAGACTCGGTCCGGCCTCGCGCCATTTGGAACCGATCGCTCGCGAGCCTTAGCCGGCGAGGATCTGACTCCCATGGGACGTGGAGATCCCCATGCCAGCGTGTAACGTTGGGCCATACACGCCTGGCGATCAACGACCTGAGCGACGCGGGCGCGCAGCCGATGGTGCACGGGCGGATCGCGCTGGTCTTCAACGGCGAGATCTACAACGCGCCGGCGCTGCGCGAGCAACTCGAGTCGCACGGGGCGCGCTTTAGTTCGCGCAGCGACACGGAGGTGCTGCTGCACGGGTACGAGGCGTGGGGACTGCCCGAGCTGCTCGAACGCATCATCGGGATGTATGCGTTCGTGATCTGGGACGGCGAGACCGGGGAGCTGTGCGGAGCGGTGGACCCGGCGGGGATGAAGCCGTTGGTTTACTCGTGCGCGGGGGGGCGGTTCTACGCGGCGTCGGACTGTGATTCGCTGCGGCTGATCCTGCCGAGCGCCCCCGCGCTCGACGGGACCGGGCTGTGCCATGTGCTGTGCCTCGGGTACTGCCCGTCGCCGTGGACGGTGTGGCAGGGCGTGCGCAAGCTCGGGCCGGGAAGGGCGTTTCGCTGGCGGCCGGGCGAAGCGTCGCCGCGGATATGGCGGTACTGGTCGCCGCCGACGGAGATCGACGGGACGGACGAAGGCTTTGACGAACTCTTCGAGTCGGTGGTCGGCGAGCACCTGCTCAGCGACGTGCCGATCGGGCTGTTTCTGTCGGGCGGGCTGGACTCGTCGGCTGTGGCGCTGGCGCTGTCGCGCCTGGGACGGTCGATCCAGTGCCTGACACTGGGGCTCGAGGGCGAGCACGACGAGTCGGCGGCGGCCGAAGCGACGGCTGTGGCGCTCGATCACCCGCACCGCGCAGCCCGGCTCGAAGCGGACGATCTTGACGGATTGATGCACCGGTACGCCGACGCGTACGACGAGCCGCAGGGCTTCGGGGCGCTCCTGACAGCGACGCGGATCTGCGAGGCGGCGCGCGAGCGGGGCAAGGTGATGCTCGCCGGCGACGGGGGCGACGAGGCGTTCGCGGGGTATACGTGGCACGCGTCCGAGCCGCGGTCGGCCGCACCGGCGACGGACCTGGACACGCTCGACCAGCGCGTCGCGCGCGCCGATGCGGACGGACGGACACGGGTCGCGGCGTTGGAATCGCTCGCCGGGCTGTCGTTCACGCACGCGTATCTTCAGTCCGTCATGCCGCGGTTCCACCCGGCCGAGGCGGCGGCGATGCTGGCGCCCATCGGTGCGGAGTATGACGCCCAGGTGTACGCGGGCTGGGCGCGTGAGTACGACGAGCCGACGCTGCCCTGGCCCCGGCGGGCGCAGCGGATCGACCTGGGCACGTTCTGCGCGGGGTCGATCCTGCCGAAGATGGACCGGGCGAGCATGGCGGTGGGGCTCGAGCTTCGAATGCCGTTCCTGGATCGACGAGTGATCGAGTGGGCGCTGACGCGCGAGCCGGTACGGAGCGAGGCGAGCAAGCCGACCCTGCGCCGGTATCTGCGCGGGCGTGTGCCGGCCGGCGTGCTCGAGCGCCCGAAACAGGGGTTCAGCCTGCGCGTCGGTGGGCCGAGCACATGGACGGATCGCCTGGCGTCAGTCGGGCAGACGAAATTCGGCGCGGAGGTGCTGGTCAAGGACTGGGCCGGGTTTGTCAGCCCGGACGCGCCGAACCGTGCGGGGCGAGCGCACATGCTGTGCATGGTGGCCGCGTGGGCCGAGGAGCGGATCTGATGCGCGTCGCGGTGATCAGCGAGGTGGAGCTGGGCAGCCCTCGGGCCCACTTCATCAACGTGATAAAGACGGGGGGCGGGTTCGTGCGGCTGGGCTGCGAAACCACGGTGTTCTGCCGACCCGCCGCGGACGGAGCGCCCGCCGAGGCTATCGCACGATCGATGGGCGAACCGGATCTTCGCTGGTCTCTGGCGCCGGCCGGACTGGACGTGGATGCCTTCGCGGCGTGGGCGACGGAGCAGGCTGTGCGCATGGGCGCGGACCTGGCCTACTGCCGTTCGTTTCGCGCGCCGATCGCGTGCGCGAGTGCGGGGCTGACCACGGCGATGGAAACACACGCGTACATCGGCGACACCAACCCGGACCTGTGTGCGGCTCTGGACGCGACCGCACGGCCGACGAATCCCATCGCTGCGCTCATCACGATCTCGCACAGGCTGGCGGAGCACTATGTGGCGCGGGGGGCGGCGGCGTCTCGCGTGCACGTGGTGCCGGACGGCGTTGACGTGGAGCTGTTCCGTCGGCCGGCCGGGGCGATCCCGGAGACGCCGATGTCGCGCTGGCCCGGGGCGAGGGTGCTCTACAGCGGGCACCTGTACGACGCCAAGGGGATCCCGACGGTGATCGAGGCGGCCGGGCTGATCGACGGCGTGACCGTGCACCTGCTGGGCGGGCTGGACGAGGATGTTCAGCGCGCGCGCGCGGACGCGGACGAGCGGTGTCCGGGACGGGTCGTCGTGCACGGGCGGATCGAGCACGCGGCGGTCCCGGCGTGGCTGTGGGACGCCGATGTGCTGCTGCTCCCGCCCAGCGCCAACGAGCCCTCGAAGGACTGGACGAGCCCGGTGAAGCTCGGCGAGTATCTCGCGGCCGGGGCGCCGATCGTGGCGTCGCGGATCCCGGCCCTGCGCGATCTGCTCGGCGATCGGGACGCGTTCTGGTTCGAGCCCGACGACGCGGAAGACCTGGTGCGGGCGCTGCGCGCGGCGCTGTCGGAGCGCAGGGATTCGCGACAGCGCCGCCGGGCCCGGGCCGCGGAACTGGCCGAGGGCTTCTCGTACAAGCGGCGGGCGCGACGGATCATGGACGCGGCGATGGGCGCGTGCGTGGGGAACGCCCGTGCCTGACGCGCCCCCCCCACTGCTGATCGCGCTCCCGCACGGGCTGAATGTCAGCGGCGTGACCATGTGGGCGGTGCGGCTGGCCAACGCGCTGGCTGCGGGAACGCGCCAGGTGGGCGGACAAGGAATCAGTGATCAAACATCAGCCAAGAGTGAAGAGCGAACACAGAGGAAAGAGGCCCAAGCGCAAGCGCGGGCTCCGGACGTATACAAATTCACCCACAAACCCGCACTCAACTCCGAAATCGGCGTAGGTCTCGTGGTGCATCGCGAGCCCAGCGGACATGATCGTCTGCCGCTGGCGCTGCACCCTGATGTCGTGGTCTTTGATGCGGGAGAATTGCCGCCGATCGAAGACGCGCGCGGAAATCTTGAGCCGTACGCAGCCGTCTATCGCGATGCTGTTCGCGAGATGGCGCGTCGATTCGGTTCGCCCGTGATCCTGAGCCCGAATCTCCACGGCGACTATTACGGCGTCGCAGCCCAACTCTCGCAGACGGAACCGATCCGCGTCGTCGCCTGGCAGCACTCGGACATCGAGTACAACGTGCGCCTGTTCCAGCACTATGAGCACGTCATCACACGATTTGTTGCGGTGAGCGACCATATTGGGCAGACACTTCGGCTTCGGCTCTCGTCAAGGGCGGGCGATGTGGTCCAGATCCCTTATGGCGTTGATGTGCCGTCCGAGCCACCTGCGCGACCTGCACGCAGCGTCTCTCATCCGGCTGTTCGCTTGATCTACACCGGGCGCATGGAGCAGAAAGAGAAGCGCGTCCGCGTGCTCGTACTCCTGAGTGACGAGCTTCATGCTCGCGGCGTCGCGCACAGGCTGACCATGCTCGGCGACGGTCCGGCGGCCGACGAGATCGACGCGATGATCGCCACGCGCGGTGGGCGTATCCGCCGGCTGCCCCCGGTCGCCCCAGACCGCGTTGCGTCATTGCTCGACGAGCACGACATCTTTGTGCTCTCGTCGCGGTACGAGGGGCTGAGTGTGTCGATGCTCGAGGCCATGGCGCGCGGGTGCGTGCCCGTGGTCACGCGGGTTGATTCGGGCGCAGCCCAGGTGATCGAGGAGGGCGTGAACGGGATCATCACACAGGCGGGCTCGAACGAGAGCGAACGCATCGTCGTTGAATCACTCGCCGACGCGGTGGAGCGAGCGATCGCGGGCGGCCTCGAGACAATGTCACGCCGCGCGTGGCTGACCACGTCGCAACGGTTCTCGATCGGGCTGCACGCGGCGCTCGTGCGCGAGATGCTCTGCAGCGTCGCCGAATCTCCGATGCGTCGATGGCCGAGCGACAAGCCCTGCGCGTTTACGCGTGAGCGGGCGGAGGTGGGCGTCGCCAGCGGGTCGGTCCCGGCGGACGGAGCCCGGCGTATGAGTGAGGTGCTCGAAGCTCTGGCGGGGCGAAAAGTCGTGATCTACGGCGCGGGCGAGCACACGCGGCAGCTGGCGCACATCATCGAGGCCAGCCCGATCCGGCTTCTCGCGATCGCGGACGACGACCCGGGCCGGCACAGCTCGCGGATGCTGGGCGTGCCGATCATCGCGCCCGGTGAGATCGCCCGGACCGGTGCGAGCGACGTCGTCATCAGTTCGTGGATGCACGAGCGGGCGATGCACGACCGTGTGGCGGGTGATTGTCACGGCACGGTTCTGCATCGTCTGTACGCGGCAGATGTGGCGGGCGAGATCCGAGGCTTCGCGGACTCAGCCTCGGCGTCGTGACAGCAGCGTCATGCGAACGGCGCCTCTGATTGTGCAGCTTCGAGCAACCCCTTTCGCCAGTGCCAGCGCTTGAGCAGCAGGTGCTGCTGATAGATCAGGTCGATGAGTCTGTTCTGATCGCGGCCCGACACACAATCGGCGGGCAGATCGGCCAGTGTCGAGAACGAGGACTCCAGGCGTTGCGCCATGGAGCGTTCGCGCTCGACGAACTGCTGCGCGTACTTGATCTCGTCGTCGCTGGTGACATCGCGGGCGAACATCGCTCGCGCGCACGCGGGCGCGGTTTTCGCAAAGCCCCAGGCCGCGTACCCGAGCCTGTGCTCGCGCGCCAGATACTCCGCCGGCTCCATGCGATGATCGTGCTGCGCGACCGCCTCGGGCCGATAGAGGACGCGCGTGGCGAAGCGCTGGTGGAGCCGGAAGGCCAACTCGTCGTCCTCGTAGCCGTAGGTCGACGGGAAGACCGTGAACCCCCCCACTTCGCGCAGGAGCGCAGCGGGCGCGGAGAGGTTGAGCAGCCAGGCGTGGCGGAACCCCCAGTCGCGGTCGCGATCGTCGCGGGCCTGGTTCATGCGGTCGTAGAAGAAGACCATCGAGGTCTCGCGGACGAGGCGGTCGAAGAGGCGGTCGGGCTCGTGAACCACCCAGGGCGCGTGGCCGACCACGAGTGCGGATCGGCCGGACGATTCGCACGCGCGCTGGGCCGCGAGGTGGGCCGCGAGCAAGCCGGGCGCCGGGATCATGTCGTCGTTGAGGAAGACCAGGGTGGCCCCGCGCGCGAGCCCGAGCAGCCGATTGCGCACGGCGGCCTGCCCCTGCTGTTCGCACTGCTCGACATGGAGGCGTGCGTCGCCCGCCCAGGCGGCGATCGCGGCGCGTTGTGTGGCCCCCGGTGGGTCTTCGGGCCCATCCACGCCGACGAGCACCTCGAACGAGCCGTCCAATTCCTGCCCGGCGAGCGAGGCGACGCAGGCGGCGAGTTTTTCCGCCCTCCGGTGCGTCGGGATGATCACGCTCAGGTCCATCGGGTTATCCGCTCAGCGTGGGGCAAACCGCGCACGGACGCGATCATAGAGCCGATAACACCGTGTTGCGTTGGGCACGAATCTGCGCGGCCGACGGCAAGTCCGGCCTCGCGATGTCCGATAGGCGCTCATGCTGCGGGCGTTCATCTCGGAGCGCACAAATGGATTCGGACACCATCACACAGAATCGATCTGATGATCGTCGCTTTCACGAGCGACGGACCGTCTGTCGGCGGTGCAAGGTCGTCCACCGGGATTCACTCCACTTCGCCAACGCACTGACGCGCAACCTGTCGGAGGGCGGGGCGCTGCTGGAGGTGGACTCGCACCGACCGTTGCGGCCGGGCGATGAGATCGAGGTGGGGATCGAGCAGGACGAGCGGGGGTTCATCGGGGCGGAAGAGCTCATCTTCGCCCGAGTCGTCCGATCGGGCTCGTTTGGTGAAGGCCGCCAGCTGATCGCGGTCGAGTACGCGTCGCTCGCGGATCTGGTGGCGGCGTGACGGCGGTCGGAGTTCACCAAGTTTCCACATCTGATCCACATCGACGCCCGCCCGATCCGGGCGATGCCCTGGACTGCGCGCGGCTGGCGCGCGGGAATGCGCTGCATTGAAATCAGCCGATCGCGATGGGCGAATGGTCGGTCGAAACCGGGCGTGGCGCCGCCCTCGGGCCGAGCGCGTGCCTCAAACGCCGACCCCGGGCATGCGTGCCCGGACTTCGACCCGCAGGCGGTTGGGCACGGGCTGAGCGACGCTCTGGGGCAGTTCGATCCGCTCGCGCATCGATCGGCCGGGCTTGAACTTGACGGAGCGTCGTGCGGGGACGAGGACGGGCTGGAGGGTTTTCGGGTTCTGGGCGATGCGGGCGGCGCGGGCTCTGACCTCGAAGACGCCGAATTGGCGGAATTCAAGCCGGTTTCCCAGCGCCAACTCGTCGATGATCTGGTCGAGCGCAGCCTGGATGATGAGTTTGGTGGTGGATCGGCTCTGCTTGGTCTTCTCAGCGACGGAATCGATGAGGTCTTTTTTGGTCCGTGTGGTCGCATTCGAAGCCATGCGGCGGTCCTCATCTCTCGCCGACGTGTCGGCGCGTTCGTTTCAATGTTGCACAACTCGACCCACGAGGGGACGGCGAGCGAGACAAGCGTCCTGCGACTCGCCTGCGCCTCCCACGAACCGGCCCAAAGACGCGAACCGCGACTGCCGCGCGGCGCGTGCGCCTCGGGCGGTCGAAGGAGAGTATGACAAAGCCTGCGCCGCCGGTCAACGATATTCTCAAAAGTGGTGTGATTTCTGATCGCCACGGTGAAAGGCCTGGGCTCAAAACCGCATCGACAGGCCGGCGTAAAGACCCGCCATGGATCCGCGGTACTCGAACGCGGAGACGCCTTCGCCCTGGTCCAGATCGAAGGAGAGGATTCGGTAGCCGCCCTCGAGGTCCGCCCAGTCGGCCAGGCGCCAGGCCATCGCCAGCGTCAGGCTCCACGATTGCGTGCTCGTGCCCGAGAAGTCGGAATAGCCGATGCTGGTCTCGACCCTGAGGGCGTAGCGATCATTGTAGGTGAAGCGGGCGTCGGCGAGGGCGATCGGTTCGAGAAACGTGGGATCCGCGGAAGCCCGGCCGCCGGCGGCCCGCTCGACGCTCATCGACAGGTCGTAGTACCGTACTCCTCCCGCGACCGACAGCTGGACGTTGAGTTCGTCCTCGGGGCCCACGGTGCGATCGAGCAGGGTCCGCCCGACGGCGATCTGCGCCCAGTCGAAGCGGAGCGAGGAGACGATCGCGTCGCCCTTCGAGAGGGTGATATCGCCCACGGGTCGTCCGACGGGCGAGGCGGCCTCGCGGTCGTTCTGCTCGAAGTGGATGGTGCTCGCCTGGAGGCGCCAGCGGTCCAGGGACGCCTCGAGTTCGATGCCCGGCGACAGCCGAGGGCTGTCAAGGTTGAGCGCCTCGACGTCGATGTCCTTGCTTGTCTGGGTTGTGCCCGGGAAGATGATGCGGCCGCCCGGGGTGAGGTACACCAGCAGGGGCTCGACGCGGATGGAGAGCGGGTCGCGGGTCGGCTCTGTGAGATCCTGTGCGCGTGCGGGCGAGACCGCGATTATTGCACAGGCTGTCCACAATCCGGGTGGCACGCGGCACAGAAAGGCGGCGAGCGGTTTCACCAGCGAGCGTAGACGACCGGCCGGGCGAACGATGACAGGACATGAGCGTGAAGTCAGACCCCCCCGAATCCAGCGACGAACTGAGATTGGCGCCGGGCGTGTCGATCCCGGCTCATCGTGTGCGGATGTCGTATTCGTCCAGCCGGGGGCCGGGCGGGCAGAATGTCAATCGGCGGGCGACCAAGGCGGAGCTTCGGCTGTCGATGGCGGACCTTCCCGTCAGCGATGGTGCCAAGCGTCGGCTGCGCATCAGGTCGGCCCACCTGGTCACCGCGGCGGGCGAACTGATGATCACGTGCGACAGGTACCGCTCGCAGAGCCACAATCGGCGGGCGTGCATGCACCGCCTGTGCGAGCTCGTGGCGCTGGCGATCGTCGAGCCCAGAAAACGACGCAAGACCAGGCCCACCCGGGGCTCGATTCAGCGCCGGCTGGACTCAAAGCGGCGTCGATCGGACACAAAGCAGCGCCGGCGTCCGCCGGAGGGGGAGTGACGAGCCGCGACCGGGAGGGAGTGGTGGTTCGACGACCTGTGTCGCGATGGTTGCGCCCGGAGCACTCCCTTCCGGTCGTGCCTCGTTATGGGAGCGAGAGCACTTCCGTCTGGTTTCTCGTTGTCAATATATCGATGTGCGCGGGCGCAATCGGTGGCACGGGACGCGGGTGCGTCAGCGCTTGCGCCTGCCCGAGTTGATCCGCCCGTGCATCCGCTTGGTGGGCATCCTGGTCGGGACGATCCCGCCGGGGAACTTGGACCGATCGACCTTGCCGGGCTTGATGACGAGGTCTGTGCTTCGGAAGCGGTTCTTGGCGCGCAGCTCGTCGATGCGCCGCTGCTCTCGTTCCTGCACGCGTTTGTGATCGTCCGGCACGGGCCCGGGCTTGAAGTCGGGGTACTCGAGCTTGGGGATCTCGATGTTGATGAGCACCTCGATGTCGGTGAGCAGCGAGCCCTGCTCGGGCGTGACCAGCGACCACGCGACGCCGTCGCGACCCGCACGCGCCGTGCGCCCGATCCGGTGCACGTACATCTCCACGTCCTCGGGCAGGTCGTAGTTGATCACGTGGGTGATGCCGTCGATGTCGAGCCCGCGGCTGGCCAGGTCCGAGGCGATCAGCACCGACAACTGGCCGCGGTGCATCTTCTGCATGACGGCGTTGCGTTTGGACTGGGGCAGGTCGCCGTGGATCCCGTGCGCCTCGATGCCGGCCTTCGTCAGATAGCGGACCAGCTCATCGACGCTGCGCTTGAGGCGACAGAACACGAGCGTCAGGTCCGGCTCCTCGTGCGTGAGCAGGTGCTTGAGCAGCCTGCGCTTGTCCCACGCCTGCACGGGCAGGTGGAACTGCCGCACCTGTGCCACGGTGAGCGACCCGCCGGTGGTGACGATCTTCTCGGGGTTGCGCATGTATGAGCGTGCGAGCCGCTCGATGTCCGACGAGATGGTCGCCGAGACGAAGATCGTCTGCCGATCCTTGGGGCACTTGCCCAGGATCTTGCGGATGTCCTCGCGGAACCCGATGTCAAGCATCCGGTCCACCTCGTCAAGGACCGCGAAGCGGACGTTCTTGAATGGGAGCAGCCCGCGCTGGTTCATGTCCATGACCCGCCCGGGTGTTCCGACGATGATCTCAGGCCGTTGCTCGAGTCGCTCGGCCTGGGTGTGGATCCGCTGGCCTCCATAGATCGGCAGCACCTTGAGCGGCGTGTGCCTGGCGATCTCGCTCAGGTCCTTTGCGATCTGGATGGCCAACTCGCGCGTTGGGGCGAGGATGAGCACCTGGCCCGGGGTGCCCTGTGTGACCATCTGGAGAATCGGGAGGCCGAACGCCGCCGTCTTGCCCGTCCCGGTCTTGGCTTGTCCCAGGATGTCGCGCCCCTTGAGCGCGATGGGAATCATGTCCGCCTGGATCTTCGTGGGGCACTTGTACCCGAGGCTCTTCACGCTTTCCAGGAGGCTCTTGCTCAGGCCGAGCTGCTCGAACGTGATGTTCCGGGCGAAGATCTCGTCCGCGTCGGCGCCGACGTGCCCGTCGGGAGGGTCGGTGGAATGGTGGGTTGTCGAGGTCGAATCGGTCTGTTCGGTCATCTTCTGTGCCGCCGACGTGTCGCTCGCCACGGGATGACAGACGCGGTCGGCCGGGGCTGGAACCGGGCGGTTCCGTCGGCCGGGGGCGTGCATCATCCCGCGTGAGGCGTTCGCGCGGGCGATCGCTCCGTACGTTGTGGACCGGCCGGGGCCCACCCGACGATTCCGCCGCACGGGAGAACATCCGACCCGCCGGCGCTTAGGGCCGACTTGGTCACCAATAGTAGGTCGGTCCCACGGGGCGGGCAGCATGAGGGTTTCGTTGGGGGTGAGAGAGATCGTCGGGGTTTCGGGCGAGACCTGAGCACTCCCTTCCGGTCGTGCGTCGTTGGGATTGGGAGCACTCGCGGAGTCAATCGCCGCGTCGATGAGCGTCGGCGTCCTTGATGCGCGTGCGCTCGATCAATGCGAGGTGCTTCATGAGGGTGGCAGCCGCGGTCGCACCCGCCGCCGTCCAGCCGCGCGGGCCGTCCAGGAACGCACGCTTGAAGATCATCTGCTTGACGAACGCGCCCGCGGGCGAGACCAGGAGCGCGAGATAGCTGCCGCGTTTGCCGGCGTCGGCGAGACTCTGCGCGCTGGTGCGTGCGTGGCGGACCTGGTTGTGCAGGTGGTCGGTCATGTCGGCGAACGAGTCGTGGCGGAGCGTGCCGACCAGATCAGCAACCCGCGCCTGCCTGCCGCTGATGCCGCCCGCTGTGGGCAGGAGTTCCAGCCGATCGTGCGGGTCGAGCCCGGTCCAGCGTGCCGCGTTGCGTTGCACGAGGCGCAGCCGTTTCTCGGGCTGCCACGCGTGATTGAGAAACCGCCCCGCGTACCACACCTTGCGGTTCACGCGAAAGCCCGTGATGAGCGGGTCGAGTTCGCTGTCGCGCCCGATCGCGTGCTCGATCGACGTGCGCAGGTCCGGCTCAACACTCTCGTCCGAATCCAGGCAGAGGATCCAGGGCTTGGTGCACGCGTCGAGAGCGGCCTGCTTGGTCTTGACGTGGCCCATCCACTCGATGCTCTCGATGCGAGCCCCGTGCGATTCGAGGATCTCGATCGTTCGGTCGGTCGAGCCCGAGTCGAGCGCCACGATCTCGCGGGCCAATCCCTTGACCGAATCGAGGGTTCGGCCGATGGTGGCTTCGTTGTTCCTGCAGACGATGGCGACGGACAATGGCAGCGGCATATCCCATTAGCAAAGCAGACCAGCAGCCCCATGGCAAGTCGCTCCGCCAGCGAGCCGGCCCGTCCCGGGCCGATCTCCATCCCTCCTGCCCCCGCCTCAAGCGCATCCCACACCCGCTTCCTATCGTCCGCGTGTGACTGCTGCCCGTGTCATCAAGCTCGCCGCGGGCGAAGACGGCTCCGCATGGTCCGATGCGCTCTCACGCCCCAACTGGCGCGACGGGGCCGAGCTGCTCAAGCGCGACGGCGGCGTGAGTGTGTGGCGGGCAGAGTTGCTCGGACGGGTCGTGGTGGTCAAGTGCTGGTCGCTCGATCGGCTCAAGCGGAGGCTTCAGGTGATTGTGGGCGCGACGCCAGCCGTGCGACAGTGGCGCGGTGCAGCGTGGCTTCAAGAGCACGAGATCCCGACCGCCGACCCGTTCGTGATCGTGCGTACGACGCTGGACGGGCAACTGACCGAGTGCCTTGTCATGCGGGCGCTGATTGGCGAAACCGTGCTCGATCACCTGGCCGGGGGTGATCTGACGATTCGCCAGGAGCATGCGCTCGCTCGCCTGATCGGGCGGCAGATCGCTCAGATCACGCTGCACAACCGCTTCAATCGTGACCACAAGCCGTCCAATCTCATCGTCACGCGAACCGGCGACTCGACGCCGATCGTCGCGGTGATCGACAGCGTCGCGATCCGGCGCGCGACGCGCAGCCTCGATCATCTCTGCTCGATGCTCGCGGACCTTGCGATCGAGCCGACCGGGTGCGGGTGTCCGCCCCGGCGCACGCTGGCCATGCGGTGCGTGCTCGAAGCCCTGGCCGGCATGGTCAGCGATGGCCAGCCGAAGGACAAAGACCCGGCCACACTCCGCAACGAGGTCTGGGCAGCGGTGATGAGTGTGATGGCTCGGAGAGGCAACCTGACGCCCAGGATCGACCCGCTCGCAGATGTTCGGCGCACGGACGGGTAGCACATCGCACAGCACCCCGCGCTGCGTGCGGACCTGCACCATGCCGCGAGGTTTTCCCGAAGCTCCAGGCTCGGATCGGGCATTCGCCGTCCGCCGGTCACGTCTGGTACGATGGGGCTTGACAGAAGCACAGCTCGCTGCTATTCTGTTAGGATAGTTTTAGCGCCATGCCACCAGAAATTGTGGTTCGGCAACCAAGACCTCAAGATCTGGTAGAATGAAGGGATCAGCTTGAAGACGCACCGACTCAATCGGATTCTCACTGGCGACTGCGTCACCGGGATGCGTGGTCTGCCAGAGGGTAGTGCGAACTTGGTGTTCGCCGATCCTCCATTCAACATTGGCTTTTCCTACGACAAGTACAAAGACCGACGCCCGGCCGTCGAATATGTGGACTGGTCGCGCGAGTGGATGACCGAAGTCAAACGTCTCCTGCAGCCAGACGGCGCATTCTGGCTTGCGATTGGCGACGAGTATGCTGCGGAGCTGAAGGTTCTTGCGACGAGTGAACTTGGCTTCGTGTGCCGTAGTTGGGTCATCTGGTACTACACGTTTGGTGTGCATTGTGAATCGAAGTTCACTCGCTCGCACGCGCATCTGTTTCACTTCGTGTGTGACCCAAAGAACTTTGTTTTCAACAATGCTGCCATACGCGTGCCCTCGGCTCGGCAATTGATCTACGCGGACAAGAGAGCGAATCCCAACGGGCGAGTTCCAGATGACACGTGGATCATTCGTCCAGCGCCGAGCCCAACGTGGATTCTCCGACCGCAGGATTTGCCCGAGGGGTTCGCCGCCGATAGCGACACGTGGTGCTTTCCGCGCGTCTGCGGAACGTTCCGCGAGCGAATGGGCTTTCACGGTTGCCAGATGCCGGAGCAGTTGCTCGGGCGCATCATCGAGTCTAGTTCCAACGAAGGCGACGTAGTCTTTGACCCCTTTGTGGGAAGCGGAACTACGCTGGCGGTCGCAAAGAAACTGCAGCGTCGTTTTCTTGGATTCGAACTGTCACCAGACTACGCCAAAGCCGCTCAAAAGAGGATTGACGCTGCAAGAGCAGGTTCACCGCTGGATGGCGCAGAGCACCCACTCGCTCCGAAACTGCACAAGGCACGGCCCACCCGGCCAAGTGCTCACCGGAAATCAGCAGAATCCAATGGCGTGGCCCTTAGACCTGCGCGCGTGCGAGGTCTCCTCGCATCTGAGAAAGAGATTGCGGCGGCATTTGATAAGGCTGGACGCGGATTCTCTGCCGACCGAGTCATTGCCGATCCTGAGATCAATGCGGAATTTGCAGCGATCTTGAGATTGCGTGGCATTGACGGGGATCTTGGGACGTGGAATCTGGCGTTGCTGCGCCTTCGCAAAGCGAACCGTCTCAAACCTCTTGAGCCAACAAAGAGGACCAAGTTGGATCAGGACAAGCTAGATAAGTGCGAATGTGCGGCCGAGATTGCGTTGCGACAAATGCAAGATCACCATGAGGTCACTCTTGATGCTCTCTTGTGCGCACCGGTTATCGTCCTGGAATTCGATCAACTTGCCTCGGAAATTTGTCCTGAGTTTGATCCACTTTATTTTAGGTGGGCAGCACTTCGTCTTCGAAAGCATGCAAAAAAAAGTCGTGCTGATGGCCAACGAATCGCTGATCGAATGCCGATAAAGTTCCCGCGCTATCGCAAACTTGAGTCAATTGGCAACCCCAGGATTCGAGAAGTGCCCGGCATTTATTCACTCCGGTTTGATGGCAAGATCATGTATATCGGGATAGCGGCAATCTGGCTGAGTGGTACGATCATGCCAGTCGAAAACATTATAGGTTTTCGCAACTCAGCAACCAGTCATCGCTCTGCGTATCAACGCTTCCCATTCAAGTGGATGACTTAGCACTATCAGATTCAGATGCTCGCAAGGGAGCAAAATCCGTGCAAATAGCACGTCACAGGCCATTATGGAATCTTCTAGAACTAGCAATATAGACGCCGCACTGATCAGGCAGGCGTTTGCAAAGGTTCACCAAGGCTTTTCTGCGGATCGAACAATCGCAGATCCAGAGTTGAATATTGCTTATCTGAGAGAGTGTGATGCGCTGAGTCTTGATTTCCCAGCGAAACACTTGAATCGCGCCTTGATGAACTTGCGGAAGTCAGGAACGCTAGATGTCAAGACT
>JADFOF010000023.1 GCA_022563015.1 Planctomycetota bacterium | reverse complement strand
GGAACTGAGGCGCCGCAAGAACCCGCCGATCGGCACGTGATACGCAAGGTCACGATGGAGCTCACCTCCACCGATGTCGCCGCGACGTTCCTCAAGGCCAGACAGCTGGTGAGCGAGGCCGGCGGCGAGTACATCGAGCAATCCTCGCTCGCCGGCGAGGGAGACTCGACCCGGGCCAGCCTGACGCTGCGCGTGTCGGCCTCGCGCCTGAGCGACGTGCTCAACGAGCTGCGAAAGCTGGGCGTCGTCGTCTCTGAAGAGGCGCGGGGCGAGGATGTCACCAACCAGGTCGTCGATCTCGACGCCCGCCTCCGCAACGAGCGGCGGGTCGAGCAGGAACTGCTCGAACTGCTCGAAAGCCGGGACGATTCGCCGCTGGAGGAGATCCTCAAGCTCCGCGCCGAGATCGCCAAAGTCCGCACACAGATCGAACGCTACACCGCACAGCAGGAACGACTCTCCCGCCTGGTGTCACTGGCGACGGTGCTCGTCATCATTCGGCCCGAGAAAATCGAACCGGTCGAAGTTCCCGACGAGGCGTCGCTGTGGAGCTACTTCAAGGACTCGATCAGCGACTCGTGGCAGCGCGGCATCGCGTTCCTGGCGGACACGGTCGCGGGCATCGTCGGCGTCATCGTCGGCGGGATCGTGTGGTGGACACTGCTCGCAGCGGTCGTCGTGCTCATCCGCCGCCACCTCCGCACCATGCCCGAACCAGCGCCCTGAGATCACCGCTCCCGGACGCCGAGGCTGAATCTGAGACGTCCCGGCGTCCGGGCGTGATTGGTGTCGCGTGCGGCGCTACTTGAGGTCGTCGCTTACCTGCGCGTGCAGCGACTTGAGCTGGTCCGCCTTGGTCGCGGGCGTGATGAGCGTTGCGTCGGGCGTGTGCACCACGACCAGGTTCTCGCACCCCAGCAATGCGATCGTGTGCCCGCGGTTGGCGGTCACGACCAGGTTGCCCGTGCTGTCCACAACCAGCGTCGTTGGTGCGCCGCTGCCCGGGGCCAGGTCCACCACTCGGTTGCCGTCAGCGTCGGGCTCGAGCGTCTGCGCGTAGCTCGGCCACGACCCGACGTCCAGCCACGTCAGATCCATCAGCACCGTGCACACGCGCAGGCTCCGATCGCCGGGCCCCAGCTTCGAGGCCGGCTCCATGATCGCGTAGTCCACGCTGGTCCGGGGCAGCGTCGGGTAGACCTCGCCCAGCACGCGCTTCTGGTCGGCCGTCCCCCACGCGTCCTGGATCTTCCTGAGCCCGGCAAAGCACTCGGGCTTGAAGCGCTCCAGGCACGCCAGCACCGTCGACGCCTTCCACACGAACATGCCGCTGTTCCACCCGAAGTGCCCGCTGGACAGGTACGCCTGGGCCCGGTGCTCGTCGGGCTTTTCCACGAAGCGGACCACGTCGTACGCGAGACCACCCGCATCCTCGACGCCCCCGATCTCGCGCCCGCGCTCGACGTACCCGAACCCGGTCGCCGCGTACGTCGGCTTGATCGAGAACGTCACCAGTCGGCTCGGATCATCCTCGACCAGCCGAAACCCGAGGTCCATGAGCGTCTTGAAAGTCTGCTGCGGCTCGATGATGTGGTCCGCGGTCAGGACCGCGAAGATCGCGTCCGGGTCCAGCTTTTCGAGCACCGCAGCCGTGAACCCGACCGCGTTGACCGTGTCGCGACCCACCGGCTCGCCCAGGATCTGCTCGTCGCCAAAGTCCGGCAGGGCCTCCCTCATGGCCGCGCGGTACGACTCGCCCGTGCAGATGTACCGATGACTCGGCTCGACCAGCCCGTCCAGACGCCGGGCCGCGAGCTCCAGCAGCGACCTGGGCCGCTCGTCCCCGGGGCGGATGATGAACGGGAGCAGTTGCTTGGGTCGGCTGAGTCGGCTCAGGGGCCACAGCCTCGTGCCCGCGCCGCCGGCCATGATCATCGCGTACCGCATCGGGCCACTATACGGGTGCGCGCCGAACACGTCTCACCGGGCGCGCGCCCGTCACAATCCCATCAATCCCGCGGCTCCGAGCCCGAACAGGCCCAGCCACAGCAGCCCCTTCACGAGGAAGAACACCAACGCCACAGCTCCGATCCTGCGGACCGCTTTGGGCAGCGGGCACGCGGGCCTGGGCCGGGCGCGCTCGGAGATCGTTTCGCCGCGTGGTGGAGTCGCGCGTCTGGTCATGGGCCAAGCATAGACCCCGCCCGCGGCGCGTGAGCCGCGACGGTTCACTCACCCGCCGAAGGCCGACGCGACGATCTGCTCGGTCGTCGCCAGGTCCGCGTCGCGCGAGAGCGCGGTATCGACTTTGCGCTGCGCGTCGCCCTGCGTCTCGCCCAGAGCCACCAGCGTCGCCACCGCCTCGCGCGCTGACGCCGCCCGCGGGCTGGTCGGCTTGACCTCCGCGTGCCCGATCCCGTCCGCGAGGTACGAGGACACCTTCCCATCCAATTCCGCGACGATCGTCTCGGCCAGGCGCTTGCCGATCTCGGGCAACTGCTGCAGCGCCTGCGTGTCGCGGGCCGCGATGGCGGCGGCGATCATCGCCGGAGGCTGCGCCATCGCCCGCAGCGCCCGCCGAGCACCCAGCCCCTTGACCGTCGTGAACAGCTCGAAAAACCGACGATCCTCCACCGACGCGAACCCCACCAGCCTCGGCACGAACGACGACCCCTGCCCCTGAGCCTCGAGATACTGCCGCGTGTGCAGCGTCACCGGCTGCCCCACCCGCTCGGCGAGCTGCTCGACCAGATACGCCGGCAGCATCACCTGGTAGCTCATCCCGCCCGGCGGTGGGGTGACGACCGCGGCGGAGCCTTCAATCGCGTCCAGTCTGCCGACGAGTCGTGTGAGCATCGCCGGGACAGTAGCCCGCATCCGCGCAAGAAACGCGCGGATTTCCCCGCCTGCACCCGCGCGCCCCCGCGAGCCGATACAGCGCCCGAATGTCAGCCGCCCAGAGCGACACCACAACCCGACCAGCCACGCTCCGCGATTCGACCCCAACCTCCCGGGCCCGCCGGGTCGTGCTCGTGGGCACAGCCCAGACCATCCCGGGCCTGCGGGCCATCATCGCGCACGCGACCGAAGCGGTGGGGGGGATCGAGGCGGCCGGGGTCGTGCTCCTGGGCGATGTCGGCCCCGTGCTCGAATCGGACCTCCCGGTCGTCTCGACGCTCGAACACCTGGCCGAGCTCTGCGAGCGGGTGGGAGCGTCAGAAGCTGTCGTGAGTCTGCCCGCGTCAGCCTCGTCGCTGACAGAGCGCCTGCGATTGCTCATGCGACGCTTGGGCATCGACGCCACATTCGTCCCCACCACCGACGAACTGCTCAACGCGAGCCGGGCCGTCCCGGCCCGATCCCCCCGCCCAACCCGCCCACCCCACACCTTTTCCGGCACCCAAATCGACCTGGCCGCACTCATCGGTCGCGCCCCGCACCAGCCCGACAGCCCCGCCATCGCGTCCATCGTCACCGGCAAGCGCGTGCTCATCACCGGTGCCGGCGGCTCGATCGGCTCAGAATTGTCGCGTCTGTGCGCCCGGTTTGACCCGGCCGAGATCGCCCTCGTCGAGCGCGCCGAGAACGCCCTGTTCGAGATCGACCGTCAGCTGTCGTCCAAGCACGCGGCACTGCCCCGCAGAGCGCTGCTGCACGACGTGGTGGACGAGCAGAGCACGCGCGAGCTGCTCGCGTCGATCCGCCCCGACGTCGTCCTCCACGCCGCCGCGCACAAGCACGTCCCGCTCATGGAAGACCACCCCGCCCACGCCGTCACCAACAACGTGTTCGGAACCAAGTCGATCGCGGACGCCTCGGTCGCCGCAGGCGTCGGCCGCTTCGTCATGATCTCCTCGGACAAGGCGGTGAACCCGACGTCGGTGATGGGCGCCACCAAGCGCCTGGCCGAGCTCTACGTGCAGGGCTTGAGCGCCCGCGCCGGCGACACCCGCCTGAGCATGGTGCGCTTCGGCAACGTGCTGGGCTCGTCCGCCAGCGTGCTGCAGATCTGGTCCGCCCAGCTCGCCGAGGGCGGGCCCATCACCGTCACCGACCCGCGCATGACCCGCTACTTCATGACCATCCCCGAGGCCGCAGCCCTGGTCATGCAATCCGCATCGATCGACGACCCGGCACGAGCAGCCGCAGCCGTCTACGTCCTCGACATGGGCCAGCCGGTCCGAATCCTGGACCTCGCCGAGCGGTTCGTGCGTCGCCACGGCCTGACGCCGCGCATCGTCGCCGAGCCCGGCGGATCGGGCCCCGACGAGATCGAGATCCTCGTCATCGGGCGTCGGCCGGGCGAGAAGATCCACGAGGAATTGGCCTACTCGGCCGAGCAATTGCAGCCGACGCGGTTCGCGGGCATCAACTCCTGGGTCGGCCCGGGCGTGCCCGACACCACAGCCATGATCGCCGATCTCCAGGCCGTCCGCACCAGCACCGACCCGGCCCAGGTCGTCCAGGCGATCCGCCGTCACGTGCCGCAGTTGCAGCCTCGGGCAGCCTGAACAGCCCTTGTGCAACACCGGTGCAAAAATGTCCACAAAGTGGGGGGAATGTTCGGGCTTTTTCAGCCGATCTTGATATCCCGGCCCAGCCCGCGAGAATGACCCTTCGCAAGGAGTCGCGATGAGCACAGCCCAGCAGAAAATGGTCCTGGATTGGACCGTCGCCCGCGACGACGCGGAGGGGCTGCTGCGCAGTCTGCTGGACGCCAAACGCGAGTCGGAAAAACGCCTGCGCAGCCTGCACCAGTCCGACCCGTTCAAGCGCGCCACAGGCCGCAGCGCCATCGACGACGCCATCGCCTCGACCCAGCGCATGATCGAGACGCTCAACCGAAACATCCGCGAGTCCAGGCACCTGCTCGAGGATCTCGAACTCGAACCCGCGGGCAACCCCCGCGCCAAGTGATCTCCAAACCCCAGGCGCTCCAAAGCCCAGGCATCCAAATGCCTGGGCTTTCCACATCGACACACCCCAACTCCCAACACCCGGCGCAACGCGCAACACTCGCATATCCTCCCCGCCCATGGAACACATCACACACACCACGCTCCAGGTCCGTCGGCTCCACGATCGGGCGGTGGTCCCCCAGTACCAGTCCGAGCTCGCCGCGGGCCTGGACCTGGTCGCCTGCCTCGACGCGCCCGTCACGCTTCAGCCCGGCGCGCGAGCCCTGATCCCGACCGGGCTGGCGATCGCCATCGAGCCCGGCTTCGAGGGGCAGATCCGCCCGCGCTCGGGGCTGGCGTGCAGGTTCGGCGTCACCGTCCCCAACGCGCCGGGCACCATCGACGCCGACTACCGCGGCGAAATCAAGGTCGGGCTCATCAACCTCGGGTCCGAGCCGTTCGTGGTCGAGCCCGGCACGCGCATCGCCCAGCTCGTGATCGCGCCCGTCGCCCGGGCCGAGGTGCTCGAAGTCGAGAAACTCGACGAAACCGTGCGCGGCACAAGCGGGTTCGGCTCCACCGGCGTCGCGTGATGGGATCGCTTTGCAGCTAGTTCGGAGTCACATAGATGGTTTCGCTGATCTCGAGCTTCTTCAAGTAGTGCCACTGCGGATCTCTTTGTAGCGTTCCATCGCTGCCGAAGCGGATTACAGGCTCGGCATGGAGGTTTGCAACGCCGATGATCCGGTATTCCGCGGATATTGTGTGCGTCCCCGGTGAATCAATGACGAGTGTCGCCGGCTGCGGGCCATCGCCGCGCTCTGCGCGTGAAAAGCGGCGCGTGACATATCCGAAAGAGATTCCATAGATCGGGTCTTCGACTCGGCCAATGATGGGACCATCATCGATCCGATAGCCACCGAAAAGGACGTATACCGTTCTACCACTTCCGAGCGGAGTATGCGGGCTGGATTCGATTGAAACTTGAAACGGTGACCCAGCCCGAACGGTATCTGGCAGAGTGAGTGAGAGGTCAAGCATCTCGTCGTGATATCGCTCCACGAGATCGTCAGGCAAGAGTGAAGCCGTGATAGCGCTTTGAAACCATGCGTCCGCTTCACGCGAGAGAAAATAGCTGCGTCGACGACGAGTAAGCAGTGTTTCCGCCAACTGCCGCCGTTGCTTTTCGTCAATCTCTGCAGCGTCAAGGCGAGCCCACTCACTGTTGGACATTCCGAGTGCCGATCCTCTGGCCTTTGGCAGGAGCCATTGCGTCGGTACTTTGCTGTGTAGCTTTGGTACCGCGATCAGCGCAAGAACTCCCATGAGCAACACGCAGAGGCCTGATAAGAGAACCGGCTTGGATCGTTTGTAGTCACGCCGGCGAACGAGCCCTCGGGGCCCAATCCAGAACGAGCCGCATTCGGGGCACAAGTCCGGTGCCCAATCGCCGGGAATGAACTGATACTTGCACTTTGTGCACCGAAGTGAGATGAGTCCAATCGGATGAGCTGACCAAACGATCGCGAGTGTCCCGGCTGCGACAAAGACGAATGCGGGGACAAGTTCAATCAGCAGGAATCCATAGAATGTAAACTGCATCGAGAGCACAAATAAACCAACGACGAGTCCGTTTACCGCATTTGCCAGCCTGACTTGCCTGGGTGCCTCGGCGTTGCGCCGTTTCCACAGGCTGGCTGCTTGACTGATCAGTGCAACAATCGCGAAAAAAACCCATGTCTGAGATTGGACACGGAACAACGCTGGAATGAAGGGAACACGGACGGGGACGTCGAGCCCTGTGCGACTCAGCACAGCCATCACACAACAAACAGAAAAAATAAGGAAGCGGATGACGCTCCAGCCACGACCGGTGCCCTTAAGCGCAAGCCTTACCCGATCTTTCACAAGATCAACAACAACCCCATCAACAGCTTCTGGATCCCTGCGCGCGAGCACGCGAGAATCGGGATGCGTTTCCTCGGACGGCCTGTTCGCCGGTTGTCGTCCCATCTGTGCGCGCCCTCGCGTCAGAGCTTGAGGTCGCCCAGCCCGCCGCCGAGGTAGCCGGGGTCGTCCAGGCCGCCCTGCTCCTGCCTCTGTTCCTTGTCGCGCTGCTTGGCTTTTTCGCGCAGCCGGCGAAGGTGCGGCGTCTCTTTCATGATCTCCTCCAGGCTCGGGCCCCGCTCCTCCTTCTTGCCGCGCCCGCCCCGGCCGCCCGCCGGCTTGGGTTTGGGCAGCAGAGCCTTGATCGACAGCGAGATGCGGTGCGACTCGGCGTCGATGGAGAGGATTTTGACCTGCACCACCTCGTCCGCCGTGAGCACATCGGCGACCTGCCCCACACGCCGGTGGGCCAGCTCCGAGATGTGCACCAGCCCCTCGACCCCCGGCGCCACCTCGACGAACGCGCCGAAGTCCATGAGCTTGACCACCCGGCCGGACAGCTCGGCCCCCTCGTGCAGCTCGGCGATCTGGGCCTTGAACGGATCCTCCTGCAGCTGCTTGAGCCCGAGCGAGATTCGCCCGGCCTCCCAGTCCAGCTTGAGGATCTGGGCCTGGATCTTCTGCCCGACCTTGATGTAGCGTTCGACCGCCTTTGGGCCGTGCCCGACCCGTTCGTGCGTGAGATCCGTCACGTGCACCAGCCCGTCAACGCCGCCAATATCGACGAACGCGCCGAAGGGCATGATCTTGCGCACCACGCCCTCGACCACCTGCCCCTCCGCGAGCGTCTCCTTGAGTTCCGCAGCCAGCTTCTCGCGCTCCTTGGCGAGCAGCTCGCGCCGCGTAAGGACAATGTTGCCCTTGCCGCGACGATCGACCCGCTGCACCTGGCACGTCAGCTTCTCGCCCACGAACACCGACAGGTCCGCGATGTGGTCCAGGCTCACCTGTCCCGCGGGCATGAACGCCCGGTGGTTGGCGATCTCGAGCTCCAGCCCGCCCTTGTTCACACCCGTCACTCGCGCCTCGACCACCTGCCCGGGCGTGAGCATCTCCCAGTCGGCCTTCTGCACCGCACCCGGTTTCGAGCAGATATACAGCGACTCGCTGGCCTCGTACCGCGCCACGACCACTTCCAGCTGGTCTCCGGTCGCCGGGAGCTCGTGCTCGGCGTACTGCGTGCGCGGGACGACGCCCAGATCCTTGGGCCCGAACTCCACGAAAATGTCCGTCGGCCCGACGGAGACCACGGTGCCGGTGCGGTGTTCCCGGCCGGCCTCGACGACGCGCGGGCCGCGGATCGTCGGCCTCGCGTGAGGCTGGGCCAGCGCCTGCTTGGCCTGCTCGAGCTCGCTCAGGGCGGCCTCGATTTCGGCGTGCATCTCGTTGCTGATCACGGGCTCATCGCCCACGCTGCCGGGGGAAACCTCCGGCGGGGCGTCCGTCTTGCTCGATTCGTCGGTCGGGGCCATGGGTTTCGCTCAGAACGTGATGGAGAACTCACAGGTCGCTGACACCCTCAGTGTACCTCAGGTTCGCGGGGGGCGCGGCATGTGTTCGGGTCGGTCGGTCATCATCCCATCAGCTCCTTGATGGCGCGGACGACGCGCTCGGCGGTGCGGACGTTCACCAGCCCCGCCGTGGCGTCGATCGGCGGTCGCTCGCCGCTTCGCACCGCGCCCAGAAATGACTGGATCTCCATGGCGAGCGGCTCCGCATCGTCGATCACCAGCTGCTCCACATTGACCAGCTCGTCCCACTTGAGATCGGTCAGATCCGTGCCCTGCCTGAGCTGGTCGGCCATCTCACGCATCTGGATCTCATTGGCGGTTCGGCGGATGATCGTGCCGGTCTTGGCCGCGTAGTCGATCTTGATATAGCCGTTCTCACCCGTGATCCGCGTGACGCGCTCGGTTTTCAGCGCCAGTCGGCTGGCGGTCAGGTTCGCCACGCACGTCCCGCTCGGCCGACGCCACGTCAGCCACGCGTTGCAGATGTCCTCGTGCGCGGTCAGAACAGCCACGCCCGCGGCCCGCACCTCGTCCGGCTCGATCCCGCCCATCAGCATCAGCACCACGTCAAGGTCGTGGATCATCATGTCCATCACCACGCCGATGTCCACCGAACGGAACGTCATCGGGCTCACACGGTGCACCTGAATAAACCTCGGGATGATCGCCGACCCGTCCCGCGTCGCCGCCTGCATCGCCCGCATGATCGGGTTGAACCGCTCGATGTGCCCGACCATGAGCACAGCGTTCGTCTCGTCCGAGACCGCCTTGATCTTGTGCGCCGTCTCAGCGTCCGGCGCCAGCGGCTTCTCGATCAGGCACGCCACGCCGGCCCGGAGCAACGGCTCGGCGACCTCGCGGTGGGCGGTCGTGGGCACGGCGATGCTCACCGCCTCCACGCCCGCATCGATCAGCTGCTCGACCGAATCGAACGGGCGCGCATCGAACTTGTCCGCGTACTCGCCGGCGAGCTTGGTGTTCGTGTCCACCACACCGATCAATTCGCTCTCGTCCAGCTGCGCGTAGACCCGCGCGTGATGACGCCCCATCCGCCCAACGCCTACCGCCCCGCACCGGATCGGCCGGCGATCGGTTGCGCGGTCAGACTCGGCGGGAGGATTCATGCGAGAGCTCGAAGCCGCGGGACGGGCTCGGATCAGCCGGCCGCTTCGTTCAGGGCCGCGGTCAGGTCGTCCTTGGACGTGATCCCGACGAATTTCTTGGTCAACTCGCCGTTCTTGAACACCATGACCGTCGGGATCGCGCTGACCCCGTACTTCATCGAGATCTCACGATTGGATTCGGTGTCGACCTTCCCCACCTTCGCCTTGCCCGTGAACTCGTCGGCGACCTCGGTGATGGTCGGCAGGAGCAGTCGGCACGGCTGGCACCACTCGGCCCAGAAATCCACGAGCACCGGCACCGGGGCCTCCAGCACCTCGGACTGAAAGTTCTCGTCTGTGAACTCGAGCACGTTTTCGCTTGCCATGTCGTCTCCTGAAGGGGGCGCGTTCGGCCCAGCGGTGGCAATCCTAGGCCGGCACGCCAGACCATGAAAAACCGCCCGCCTCTTCCAGCGCCCACACCACCCGCAGGGCCTGCGCCTGCTCGCGCGGATCGTGCACACGGAATATCGACGCCCCAAGCATCCGGTGCACCACGCTCAGCGCGATCGATCCCGCCAGCCGATCCGACGGCGACGATTCCGCTCCGATGCTCACCGCCCCGACGAAGCTCTTGCGGCTGGCGGCGCACAGGAGCGGAAAGCCCAGCGACGCCAGTTCGCCCGAGCGCCGGACCAGCTCAATGTTCTGCTCGACGGCTTTGCCGAAGCCCAGCCCCGGGTCCAGCACGATCCCGTCGCGCCTCACGCCCGCCTCCAACGCCGCCTCGGCACGCGCGCTCAGAAACGATCGGATCTCGACCACGACATCTGCGTAGCGCGGCGGGCTCGCGTACCGGTCGGAATAGGATTCACGCCCGGGCTCGACCAGCCGGTGCATCAGCACCACGCCCGCCCCGGTCCGCGCCGCCAGCTCCAGCATCCCACCGTCCTCCGTCGCGCCCGACACGTCGTTGATCGCATCGGCGCCGTTGTCGATCGCGGCTGCGGCGACGGCCGATCGCGTCGTATCGACACTGATCGGGATCTCCCCAAGCTCGCCCCGGATCGCGCGCACCACCGGCGCCACGCGCGCGATCTGATCCGCGTCGCTCACGCGCCCCGCACCCGGACGCGTCGATTCGCCACCGATGTCCAGCATGTCGGCGCCGTGCTCGATCGCACGCGCAGCGGCCCGCAGCGCGGCGTCGATCGAAAGCACGCGGCTGGCCTCGTGGAAGCTGTCCGGCGTGACGTTCAGCACCGCCATGATCCGCGGGCGGTCCAGCGGGATCCTTCGGCCATGCGCGAGTTCCCAGACGCGGTCGGTCACACGCGATGGTACGGGCTCACGCACGAAAGAACCCGCGGCGGACCGCGGGTTCCTGAGTGTTGCGTGCGGTCCAGAGGCTCAGAAGTCGCTCTCCATGCCGCCGCCCTGGTTGGCGAGCTGGCCGGCCACCTCCAGAACCTCGTGCGGGACGAACACCATCCCCAGCGCCCCCCCGCGGCCGATACTCAGGCCCATCGCGATCGCCGGAACGTCGTCCGGCAGGTCGATCTGGATCGGCAGCTGACCCATGGCCGCGAGGGCCCCGAACATCACGAACATCTCCTCGACGCCCACGTACAGCTCGAGAGCCCGGTTGGCGGGCAGGTGCTCGGCCGCCGCCAGGATCATCGGGTTGTCACCCATACCCCCGCCGTGCTCCGCCGCCTCGATCGCCGATTCCATCAGCCGGGGATTCAGGCTCATCGTCATGACCATGCTGCGGTCCAGCTCGGCGATGAACCCGCCGAAGCCGCCCGGGCCCGCGATCATCATCATCGCCCTCTGCATCTGGATCACGGCCGGGTTGTTCTGGTCGAACTGGAACTCCATCGACCACGTGTCCACGGAGTGACCCGCGACGCTCGCCGCGTCTTCGGTGTACGTCGCCCCCATGGACATCATGGGCGTGTCCATGGTCTCGAATTGGTCGAACATCTGCTTGTACTGGTCCACCAGCTCGCTGGGGCTGCTCGACGCCATGTACACCGTGCTGGCCGAAAAGATGCCACCCATCACGCCACCCGGGGGCGAGCCCATCACCACCGCGTACCCCTCGATCAGGCTCATGTCATTCTTGGGCATCTCCATGCCCATGGCCTCGGCCTGCAGCCTGTTCATCTCCATGCCGAACTCGTTGGCGGCCTTGAACAGCTCCGTGCTCGTGTCCGCCGCCAGCGCCAGGAAGAACGGGGCATCCGGAACATGCGCCAGCAGCGACGACGAATCCGACTTACCGCTCAGCAGCGCCGCGGCCTTGGACCCCTCCGCAAACTGTGCCGCGGAGCTGAGTGTGAGCCCGTCCTGGCCGAACCCGACGCCCAGCACTGCCCCGCGCCCGTCCTCGAACAGCCGCTCGCCCAGGACGCGATACATATCGATCATCGGACCCATCCCGACCATCTCCGGGCCCATCATTTCCATGCCGTCCATCGCCTCGCTGAACTCCTCTTCCAGGAACGGGCGCAGCGCCTGGAGGTTCACCAGCACAAACACGTCCGATTGATCGACCGCCTTCAGCCCGGCCGGGCCGATCATGGCCTCCAACGCGTCGACTGAGCCCCGCACGTCGGCGTAGCGCTCGGCGATCTCGACGGTGCTGCCGATGATGCAGAACCCGCCGCCGATGTCCGCCAGGTATACGGCTTCGCCCTTGATGAACACCTCGACCACGCCCGTGCCCTCGCCCCCAAGCCCGTCGCGAAGCACGCCGTAATCTGAGACCGGCAGGATCACGAACATATCCGGCTCGCCCTCGAAGCCTTCATCTCCCAAAAGCATCCCCATCGCCAGCGACCCGTCCAGGTTCACTCCCTCCAACGCCTTGATCGTGTCCGTCATGTCCGAGAAGCCTTCCAACCCGGTCGCCTCGATCGCCTCGATGCCTGCCAGCACGTTGTTGATATTCGACACGCCAACCACCAGCGCCGAGTCCATCGTGACGCGGTCCAGGGCCGGCGGGAGGTCGGCCAGCGCGACGCCCGGCACCGCCAGCACGCCCGTCATCAGTGTCAACCGCAGTGTCTTTGTCATGCGTGCGTACATTGTGGTTCCCTTCGTTCGGTTCGTTCCGGTGTGGTCCTGGCGTCGAGCCTCACCTCGGGCCCATGCTCGCGCGGGACGCCACCACGGGCATTCCGCTGATTCGCCACCATGATAGGCCCAGACAGCCCGAATCGGGCTTGCCCCGGATCGCCCGGGCTCTGACGAAGCCTCATCGCTCCGGCTTGCGCACCGGCTCGGCGTCGTCCTCCTCCAGCTCGTCCTCGTACTCGTCCTCATACTCCGCGGCTTCTTCGTATTCCACCTCGTCGGATTCCTCTTCCTCGTCCTCTTCCTCGTCATCCTCCTCGTCCTCTTCCTCCGAATCAAACTCGGCCAATGCCTCCGAATCCTCTTCGTCGTCGTCCGCGTCCTCCGCGTCGTCGATTTCTTCCAGGTCGTCCGCCACATCATCAACAGACGGCGCACCAACGTTCACACCCTCGCCCGCTCCCTCCTGCCCGGGCAGTCGGCCCTCGGCGGCGTCACTGGCAGCCTGCTCCTGCATCGCCGACCACATCTCGGCGCCGATCAGAACCTCACGCGCCACCGAGCCCTTGTGCTCGCCGATGATCCCGGCGATCCCCATCAGGTCGATCAGTCGGCTGGCGCGCGTGTACCCGATTGCCAGCCGACGCTGCAGCAGCGACACCGACCCGCGACCCGTCTCGATCACGATCTCAACCGCCCGGTTGAACATCGCGTCCTCCTGGGCCGCCTGCAGGCTCGCCGACGAGTTGTTCTCGCTGGCGAGGATCCGGTCGTCGTCCGGCGTACCGGCCCGAAGCTGCATCAGCTGCCGCTCGAAGCTCGGGCTCGCCACCTCGCGCATGAACCGCACCACCCGCCGGATCTCCGGGTCGTCCACCAGCGTCCCCTGCGCACGGATGAGCTTGTGCGAGTGCGGCGAGAGGTACAGCATGTCGCCCTGGCCCAGCAATAGCTCGCCCCCCTTCTGGTCCAGCACGATCCGGCTGTCCATCCCCGACGACACCTTGAAGCAGATGCGGCACGGCATGTTGCTCTTGATGAGCCCCGTCACCACGTTGGCCTGAGGACGCTGCGTCGCCAGGATCAGGTGGATCCCCACCGCACGCGCCTTCTGCGCGATCCGGATGATCGAGTTCTCCGCCTCCTTGACCGTCATCATGATGTCCGCCAGCTCGTCGATGATGAAGACCATGTACGGGAGCGTGCGCGGGATCAGCGCCTCTTCCTCCGGCGATTGCGGGTCGAAACGCTCCCTCAGATCCTCCCACTCCAGATCGTTGTACGCGGCGATGTCCCGGCACCCCGCCTCGGCCAGCAGCTCGTACCGCTCGTCCATCTTCCTGCACGCCCACTCCAGGATCGCCGCCGCCTTCGTCATCTCCGTCACCACCGGGCACATCAGGTGCGGGATGCTCTTGAACTGGCTCATCTCCACCATCTTCGGGTCCACCAGCACCAGCTTGAGCTCATTGGGCTTCTTCGTGTACATGAAACCCATGATGATCGTGCTCATGCACACGCTCTTGCCAGAGCCCGTCGTGCCCGCGATGAGCATGTGCGGCATCCGCGTCAGGTCGGTGATGAGCGGCTCGCCCGAGGCGTCCTTGCCCAGGAACATCGGCAGCTTCATCTTCTTCGAGACCTCCGAGCGCGACATCAGCTCCTTCAGCCGAACCTTCTCCTTCGTCGGGTTCGGAACCTCGACCCCCACCGTGTCGCGCCCGACCTGGTTGGGCACGATCCGGATGTTCACCGCCTTGAGCGCCCGCGCGATGTCGCTGGACACCGCCGTCACCTGGCTCACCTTCGTGCCCGGCGCCAGTCGAACGTCGTACAGCGTGATCACCGGCCCGGACTCGATCCCCACCACCTCACCCTTGATCCGGTACTGCCGAAGCGCCCGCTCCAGCGCCTCCGCCTGCTCGCGGACCAGCTCCTCCAGCGTGGCGCTGAAGTTCTCCTCCGGCTGCTCCAGCAGATCCAGCCCCGGGAACCGGTACCCCTCCATGTCCACCACGTTCTGAAGGTCGCGCAGGTCCGCGTCCGTCGCCACACGCCGAGAGTCCTTCGTGAACACCACCGGCAGATGCGCGATCTTCGCCCGCAGCTCCTCGGGCGTGAACACCCTCAGCCCGCCCGCCGCATCCTCGTCGGATTCCTGGTACGCCTCGGCGTCCTCTTCCTCGATCGGCTCAGCCGCCTCCAGATCGTCCGCAGGTTCGACGCTCTTGCGCCGCGCCTTGCGGGACGCCCTCGAGCCGGTGGGCTTGGCCTCGATCTCCCGGCGGAGCTGCCGGTCGTCCTCGATGTCATCGATGCGCACGCGGAGCGGCGTGCGGTCGCGGACCATCGTGGTCAGCCCGCTGACCAGCCCCGATCCGACCCGGGCCGTCGCTCCCGCGGCGCTGCCCACCGCCACCGCCGCCGGCGCCGATCGCGCAAAGACCCACCTCGGCCCCAGGATCAGCCAGCGGTCGAACGCCACGATGGCGCCGATCGCCGCCAGCAGCAGCAGCCACAGCGACGCCCCCAGCGCTCCGAACCGCACCGACAGCGCCGTCGCCCCCGCGTCGCCGATCAGCCCGCCCGCCAGCCCCGGGATCGGCCCGGAGTTGGGCAGCACGATCGACTGCAGCGATCCCGCCGAGACCGCCAGCAGCAGAATCCCGATCGCCCGGATGCCCAGGTGCGTGATCGATCGGCGTGAGACGCTCACCCCCAGGTACGCCGCGCCCCCCAGCACCATGACCAGCACGCCCACGCCCAGCGCCTCGATCAGCCAATACGCGACGTGGGCGCCCACCGGGCCGCACCAGTTCAGCGTCGGGTCGTTCACGGGCGAGACCAGCGACCCCGGCGCGTCGCCCGGGTCGAACCCGATCAGGCTCATCGTCGTGAACGCCCACACCCCCAGCAGGACAACCCACCCCGCCGCTCGCGCCGCCCCCGTCTTCTCGACCGGGTCGGCCGTGAGCACTCGCCTCCTTTTCATCGCTTTGCCGGTCATAGCCGGACAGTATCGGCCGACTTCGCCGCGAACAGGCACAAACCGACCGCTGATCGCCACGCCGAGGGCGTCCGCACCATTCTCGCGCCCCTCAGGCCGCCCGCGTTATGTTTGACGGACGCTTGCGCGAGATCGCCGAGCTCGACGGACGCCCGTCCAGCTCGCGCGTGACCCCCAGCGGGTTCGCATCGCGCAATTCCTGCGGCAGCATCGGCGTGGGCGCGTTCTGATAGCACGTCGGACGTGCCCAGCGCAGAATACTGTCCGGGCCGGCCGCGGTGCCGAACGGCTGGCTCGACGCGGGGTACGGGCCGCCGTGCACCAGCGACGGGCACAACTCCAGCCCCGTCGCAACCCCGTTGAACACAACCCGACCCGCCCGAACGTCCAGGATCGTGCTCAGCCTCGCCGCGAGCGGCTCGTCCGAGGCGTGACACCAGATGCTCGCGGTCAGACACCCCTGGATCGACGACGCCGCGTTCGTAAGCTGCTCCGAAGTATCGGTGATGACCAGGATCGCCGACGGGCCGAACACCTCCTCGTGCAGCGTCGCGTGCTGCTGGAACATCGTGAAGGTCGTCCGGAACAACCCCGGCGACGCGCACACCGGCATCGCCTCGGACGCCCCCGAGTACGCCGAGCTGCGGTGCCCGCCCTGCGGCGAGCCCCCGCGCAGCTCCACGCCCGACAGCTGCGCAATCTGCTCGAAACGCGCGATGTACCGGTCTCGGATCTCCTTGCTGACCATCACCTGCGGATCCAGACGGTTCATCGCGTCCGCCAGCGACCGGACCAGCGCCTCCATCTCCCCGCCACGCGCCATGAAGATCAACCCCGGCCGAACGCACGATTGTCCCGTCGCGTTCGAGATCGAAAGAAACAACCGCTCGGCGATCGTCGCGCCGCTGGATTCCACCGCCCCGGGCAGCACGAACACCGGGTTGATCCCGCCCATCAGCGCAAACACCGGGATCGGATCGTCCCGCGTCTGCCCCAGCCGCACGATCTGGTCCCCCACAGCCCGCGTGCCGGTGAACCCGACCGCCCGGATGCACTCGTTCCGCACCAGCTCGACCGCGACCGTGTGGGCCTTGCTCCCCCCGGCCAGCAGCGTTGAGAAGCACCCGGGGTGCGGCCCGAACACGTCGATCGCCGACGCGATCATCTTCGCGATCATCAAAGTCGTGCCCGGCAGCTGCGGGTGCGCCTTGTACACCACCGGGCACCCCGCCGCCAGCGCCGACATCGCGTCCGATCCCGCAGGCCCCGTCAAAAGCGGTGAACTGGCCGAACCCATCACCGCCACCGGGCCCACCGGCCGAAGCATCCGCCGAAGATCCGGCTTGGGAATCGGTCGCCGCGCCGCCTCCCCCTGGTCGATGCTCGGTCGGCTCCACGCGCCCGAGCGCACCACCTCGGCCAGCTGCGCGCAGTTCGCGGCGCAGCGCTCGCGTTCGGCCACCAGCCTCACCGGGCTGAAACCCGTCTCCGCCGCCGCCGTCTGCACCAGCTCATCGCCAAGATCCGCCAGCCTCTGTCCGATGCGGTCGAGCAGCTGCGCCCGATCCAGTGGGCTCGCCGATCGCATCGCGTAGAACGCCTCCCACGCCTGCTCGCACGCCTGATCGACGTTCTCCTTCGTCGCGCAGAAATACTTCGACTCGAGCTCGCGCCCCGTGCTCGGAGACGTTACCGTGAACGCCAGGGCCGGACGCGACCCATCAGCGCGTGGCTCGGATCCGGGTCGTCCCGCGATCAGCGACACCTGGGCACGGGCCGACGACGGCTCGCTCGTCGATTTTATGTGCACGATCGGTTTGGGCATGTCTGCACGCGGTGCGCCGGGCACCTGCCTCCCCAGCGTTCATCGGCTGTTCAAGAGGTCGGCTTTGCCCCGCGCGTCCGAGAACACGCCCTCCGAAACGACCCGCCCCTCC
>JADFOF010000022.1 GCA_022563015.1 Planctomycetota bacterium | reverse complement strand
CGGGCGTGAGCGAACTCTTCGGCGGCGGGACATTTGACCTCACCGCGAGCGAGGGTGACTGGCCTCCGCACCTGTGGGTGTTCCCGCTCGGTATCCAGGACCCCGGGCCGAACGCCAGAGCACGTTCGATCATCGGTGTGAACCCCGTCCAATGTCACATCCCAAGTCTCGGAATCTTCGGCGACCCCTCAAATCCGATCCATGTCTTCTCGGCCGGCTGGACGACCACGGACTTCTCGGCGCGCACAGTGTCAATCGTCACCGAGAACACATCAATCTTTGGCGTTTATTCGCAAGCGGGAGTCCCAACGACAATTCCGCTGAGCAATGTCGTGCACGGGTCAAGTTCGATCGTTGTCGTGCCGCCACCGGCGTCACTCACAACTGCGGCGATCGCCTTTGCAACATGCAGCATCACACGCCGTCGGCGACGAGCATAGCGGTTCGTGCGGCGCGTGCGGCTCCTGCCGGGGGGCGCAAGATCGCTCATAGCCGGTCTGAAAAGCCCTTGACAGCAACCGGACAGCCTTGTAAGATGGTCGGGAACCGGAGGCTTTGAGATGGCCGTTTCGAAAGGCACCGCGATCCTCGCAGCAGCGGCGGGCATCGGGCTGGGCTCGCCCGCCGGGGCGCAGACGATCCAGGGCGGGTACGAGTTCCGGGTCTCGAACGTCGTCTCGCCGAGCCGGCCGACAGCTACCGTCGAGGTCTGGGCGTGGTTCGACAACGTGCCCGGCGTGAGCGAGGTCTGGGGTGGTGGAGACTTCGACCTCGTCGCGAGCGACGGTGAATGGTCGTGGAACTTCGTGTTTCCGTTGAGCCGTCCAGATCCTGGGCCGATCGTCAGGGGAAGCTCCATCATTGGCGTGGCTACGGGGCAATTGCACCTGCCGGCGATCGGGATCTTCGGCGATCCATCAAACCCGATCTGGATCTTTGCGGCCGAGTGGAGCACCACCGATTTCACGCAGCGAAGCGTCTCGCTTGATACGACCAATACGACCAGCTTCTTCGTCGCCGCGTGGCAGACGGGAGCGACCTTTGGGATCTGGCCGACGGGCTTCATTCCGGGCAGCGGCGAGATCTCCGTTGTGCCACCCCCAGGATCGCTTGTCGTATTGTCGGGGGCGTTTGTCAGCGCGCGACGCCGGCGTCGGGATGGTTGACCTCACGGGCGCGGCGAAACCCCGATCCTGAAGGAGGCAGAGAATGACAATCGCAAGCCGCGCCGCGTGCATGATCGGGATGGTTCTCTTGACGGCTCAGGCGCTGGCGCAGAGTCCAGACCCTGCGCAGGTGCTCGCGCGCCTGCGCGAGAAGCATCCGGGTGTGCGGATCCTTGAACACACCGGGCTGGTGCGGGTCGTGTGCGCGCAGCCCATGACCAGCGCCGCCACTCCGCAATTGGCCGCGGACGACTGGCTCAGGCAGTATGTGGGCGTGTTCGGCGCGGGCGCGCCGGAGCTGGCTCTCGAGTCCAGCCGGCGGATTTCCGGCGTGCTCCGCGCAGTACTCATACCAAGGATCACCCATAGCCGCTCGCAAAGGGCCTTGACAGCAATCGGGCGGCATGTCATAATGCGTGGGAACAGGAGGACTTGAAATGGGCGTTTCAAGAAGCACGGCGATGCTGGCGGCGGCGGGGGTGGCGGGGGCGATCGGTCTGGGCTCGCCCGCCGGGGCGCAGACGATCTACGGCGGGTATGAGTTCCGGGTCTCGAACGTCGTCTCGCCGAGCCAGCCGACCGCCACGGTCGAGGTCTGGGCGTGGTTCGATTTCGTGCCGGGCGTGAGCGAGCTGTTTATTGCCGGCGTCTTCGACCTCGTCGCGAGCGAAGGGGAGTGGTCGTGGAACTTCGTTTTTCCACTGGGCCGTCCGGATCCGGGTCCGTTCGTCAGCGGAAGTTCCATCATCGGTGTGTCTGTGGGGCAGCTGCACATCCCGCAGCTCGGGTTCTTCGGCGATCCGTCAAACCCGATCTGGATCTTCGCAGGTGAATGGAGTACCACCGACTTCACACCGCGAAGCGTTTCGCTCGAAACGGTAAACACATACAACTTTTTCGTCGCCGAGTGGCAGACGGGAGCGCTATTTGAAATCTGGCCGGCTGGGTTTATTCCGGGCAACGGTGCCATTTCCGTGGTCCCAGCTCCTGGATCGCTCGTCGTACTGTCGGGAGCGTTGGTCCTCGTGCGACGCCGGCGTCGGGATGGTTGACCCTACGTACGGGAGCGGCGAAACTACGATCCTTAAGGAGGCAGAAGATGACATTCGCAAGGCGCGCCGTATGGATGGTCGGGGTGGTTCTCTTGACGGCTCCGGCGCTCGCGCAGAGCCCTGACCCGGGCCAGGTGCTGGCGCAGCTGCGAGCGAAACATCCGGGTGTGCGGGTGCTTGAACACACCGGGCTGGTGCGGGTCGTGTGCGCCCAGCCCATGACCAGCGCCGCCACGCCGCGGCAGGCCGCGGACGACTGGCTCAGGCAGTATGTGGGCGTGTTCGGCGCGGGCGCGCCGGAGCTGGCTCTCGAGTCCAGTCGGCGCATCTCCGGCGGCAAGCACGCGCTGACGTACCGGCAGCACGTCGGCGGCCTGCCGATCGAGGGCTCGCGTGTGAAACTCGTCATACACGAGCAGAGCGTGAGCCGCGTTGTGTACGTGTGCGCAAAGGTGGCCGCGGTTCCTCCGGGCGGGTTTGGTCCTCCCACGGTGGCGTCGGCCGCCGCGCTCGCGGCGGCCAGAACACACCCGTCCGCGGCGGCGCTGCCCAATTGGCAGGCCCCCGAACTGATCGTCGTGTTCGCCGACCCCACGCTGCGCGAGATCGACGGCGCGCTGGCCTGGAAATGCGTCGGTTCCGGCGGCCCGATGGGTCGCAGCGCGGCTGTGTATGTCGATGCGTTCTCGGGCCACGTGCTCCGCATGGTCGAACTGACCCTTTTCAGCGGTCCCGACATCACCGGCACCGTCACGGGCAACGCCACGCCGGGCACGGAGCCGGACATCGGCGGCACCGGCCCACCGCCTGCCGGCTGCGACAACCTGCCACAGAACGCGCTGCTGCCGTTCCTGCTGGTGGAGGCGCTTGATGGCGGCGGCACTGTCCTGGATCAGACGCACACCGCTGCGGATGGCAGCTACGCCCTGACCGCGCCCGGCGCGGGCACCGTTCGTGCGTCTCTCATCGGACGGTCGTGGAAGGTGGTTGATTGCGATATCTCGGGATGTCCACTTCCGCCACCGTTATCCAAGAGCGTCCCTCCGTTCGTACGGGACTTTCAGTTCAACGCCTCGACGACGGTAGGAAAAACGGCTCAGGTCAACGGCTTCCTGAACGTCGCCAGGACGTGGGACTATTTCAAGACCCGAATTGCTAACAAAGGAGAACTAAATGGGCTGGATGAGGAAATAGATGTTGTTGTTAATGCCGGTGGGGGGGATTGCTCTGGCAGGTACGATCCAAAAGGTCCAAACGGGCACCAGATACTCTTCTCAAGTGCTTCACAGGTAGGTGGGCCTTGTGTGAACATGGCATTCTCGACGGTCGTTTCACACGAATACGGGCATTACCTGGCCGACGTGATGCTCGAAATCGACCCCCTTCAGGCAGCATTCACGGAGGGCTTCAGCGACACGCTGGCCCATCTTGTGCACGACACGGAGTTGATCGGTGAGAACTATAAGGGCTGCTGCACCGTGTTCCGGGATCCTCTGAACACTAGCCCGCCGGCATGTCGAAACAACTTGGGCAATCGCCAGTATCCGGACTGCGGCGTGCAGATCCACCCTCAGGGGATGATTCTCTCGGGCATCTGGCTCGACCTGCTCAGAAACATGCGGGCCACGTACGGGTCACAAGGGCTCGAACTCACGCGCCAACTCCACGTCGATTGGTGCTTCATCACCGCCGGCGAGAGGCCGGCACCCGATGAGTGCCCGAACTTTCCGCAGGTCGCCGATGCCGGCACGCTGATCGAAGTCCTCACAGCGGATGATGATGACGTGGGCTTCGCGAACGGCACGCCGCACTGTCACGAAATCCTCGACGCCTTCGCGAAGCATAACATCGCCGTGGATCCCGCCGATATCGGTCTCGGGTGCATCGACGGCGGCGACAGCGTGCCTGCCGGTGGAAGAGCGTGCTACGCCGACCTCGACACGAGCACCGGCCCGGGCGTGCTGGACATCTTCGACTTCATCGCGTTTCAGCGCTTGTTCGTTCAGCGCGACCCGGCCGCCTGCGACTGCGACAAGAGCTCCGGCCCGGTCGTCTGCGACATTTTCGACTTCCTCTGTTTCCAGAGCGCCTTCGTCGCCGGGTGTCCGTGAGGGGGAAGTGACAAAGTGACAAAGTGACGGAGTGACGGAGTGACATACAGAGCCCCCTGCGCGAGCAGGGGGTCCTCTCCGCCTGCCAATCGCTGGGAGAGACGGAGAGACGAAGTGGCGAAGTGATGTAGTGGCGGCGCACGGAGCAAGGCCCTTGACCGTCGGTCGCACCCGATCCCGCCGCTACCTGATCTGCGGATAGCGCCGGATGGACTCCCACTTGGTGGCCAGCTTCTCGTTTCGTTTCAGCACCTTGGGCGCGTCGTGGGCCACCGCCATCTCGATGCTCGTGACCACGATCGGAAACCAGTCCTTGAACCACCCTTCGGCACGGCGCGCCGAGCGGACGACCTGCTTCGGGTTGGTCAGCATCTCGTACCGGTACCCCTCCGCTTCCAGCCGTTGCTGAATGACGTTGATCGGCACGGTCTTCCGTCCAGCCATCACGGACCCCTTTCGCCGGTATTCTACCGGGACGCCCGCGAGACGCCGAGTCTGAGCCCGCTTCGGGCGAAGGCTCGGCGTCAACGGGCTCCGACTCGGTGTCAACGGGCTCCGACTCGGCGTCAACGGGCTCCGACTCGGCGTCGGTTTCGGTGCGGCCGCGATTCGTTGCGTGGAACCGCTCAGGGGGCGAGGGTGGCCCGTAGCCCACATCGCTCCCTATTATTTCGCCTCGTGTGAGAGACGCCCCGAGCCGATCCACACTCCAGCGTCCCGATTCGAGCCAAGAGGATCCGCCTTGACCCACGTGATCGCCGAACCCTGCATAGGCACCAAGGACACGTCCTGCGTGGACGTCTGCCCCGTCGACTGCATCCACCCGACCAAGGACGATCCCGATTTCGAGACCGCCGACATGCTCTACATCGAGCCGGACACCTGCATCGACTGCGGGCTGTGCATCGACGAGTGCCCGGTCAAGGCCATCTTCACCGAGGAAGACGTGCCCGAAGAGTGGAGCCGATACACCCAGATCAACCTGGACTACTTCGAGAAGCAGGCGTAGCGCTGGCACTGCGCGTCCTCAGATCAGAAATCGCGTCGAGTTGGGTACTGGACGCCGAGTCTGAGTCCGCGAAGGCTCGGATCGCTCCGATGACAACCATGCGCGCGTGATCCGAGCCTTCGCCCGCAGCGGGCTCAGACTCGGCGTCCGTTCAGAGGCGAACGCGGCGCTGGTTGTTGCAGCCCGCTGTGAAGTCAATCGCTGAGCAGGTTGGCGAGCAGGCGGACGCCGAAGCCCGTCGGGCCTGCGATGAACGGGCCGGCGTCCTTGTCCGTCTCGTGCACGCCGGCGATGTCGATGTGGGCCCAGGGGACTTTGCCCTTGACGAAGTAGCTGAGGAACGCGGCGCCCTGGATGGGGTGGGCCTCGCGGACGGGCGCGGAGTTGAGGATGTCGGCGATGGGCGACTTCATCATCGTGCGGTAGTCCTCGTGGTGCGGCAGGCGCCAGACGCGCTCGCCCGCGCCGGCCGCGGCACACTCGATCCGCCCGCGCAGCCCCTCGTCGTCGCACCAGAGCCCGGCGTAGACCTTGCCCAGCGCCACCACCACGCCGCCCGTCAGCGTCGCAAGGTCCACGATGAACGCGGGATTCTCCTTGTCGCACGCCCAGCACAGCCCGTCGGCCAGCACCAGCCGCCCCTCCGCGTCCGTGTTCGTCACCTCGACCGTCACGCCGTTGCGAAACGTGATGATGTCGTCGGGGCGGTAGGCCTCGTCGCTGATAGAGTTCTCGGCCGAGACCAGCAGCCCGACGACGGGGCGACTGGGCCTGACGACCGTGGCGATGGCGTGCATCGCGCCCAGGACCGCGCACCCGCCGTCCTTGTCGCGCTTCATGCCCTTCATACCGCCGCTGATCTTGATGCTCAACCCGCCCGAGTCGTACGTCATGGACTTGCCCAGCAGCACGGCCGGCTTTGCGTTCTTGCCGCCACCCTCGGGCGTGTATTCGAGCCGGATCAGGCAGGGCTCATTCTCCGAGGCCTTGCCCACGTTGATGAGCCCCTGGAGCTTCTCGCGTTCCAGGGCTGCCCCCTTTATAACCGTGCACTTGAGCCCGGTCTCCCGCGCCATCTTCTTCGCCTGGTCGGCCAGGTAGAGCGGCGTGCAGATGTTGGGCGGTGTCTGGCTGAGCGTGCGCGCGATGTTGGTCGACTCGGCCAGCGCGAGCCCGAGCTTCATGCCGTCGCTGAACGCCTTGTCGGCGCATTGAAGACTCAGCGTCGCGAGCGTCTTGCCCTTGGTCGCCGAGCCGCGAAACTGCTCGCAACTCCAGCCGATGAGCCCGGCGCCCTCGCCGAAGGCCTTGCCCGCCGCGCCAAGATCGATGTCGCACGCCTGGATCGGCCCGATGAAATCCACTTCGGCGGCTTTGTCCCTGGTGAGCGCCAGCCGTCGTGCCGCCGCCGCCGCCACCGCCCGCATCGATCCCGCCTCGAACGAGCCCTTGCTCCCCAGCCCGACGAGCAGCACGCGCTTGAAAGCGCCCGCGTCCGGCACATCGACGACCCGCCCCAGCTCGCCGGTGGCCTCGGGCGACGTGGCCGCCCTGGCGACCGCCCCCGCCCGCGCGCTCCGGGCCGACGCCTTGTCCAGCCCCTTGCCCTTGAAGTGGCCGACGATCAGGACGCTGGGCCTGGATCGACCCGCGATTCTCACAGACTTGAACATCACTGCTCTCCTGCCGGTACGCCCCCGCGGGTCGGCAGTGTAGCGAATCGGGCGGCTGCAGTCCGGCGGACGCCGAGTCTGAGCCCGTTGACACCGAGTCTGAGCCCGCTGACGCCGAGTCTGAGCCCGCTTCGGGCGAAGGCTCGGATACCTCTGTTCACCAGCGTGATCCGAGCCTTCGCGGACTCAGACTCGGCGTCCTTGCACGTATGTCGACACTCCGTCCGATCTGAGGACGCTATACACTCTCGCATGGCCGACCGTGCCGACAGCGAGCGATCCACGCCCGGTCCGGACGCGATCCACGCGCCGTGGCGGCTGGCGTATCTGGAATCGCTCGGTCAGGCGTCGGCGCCCGGCACCGACGAAGCGCTCGACACCGGCAGCTTCCTGCGCGACTATTGGCTCGCGCCAGAGCAGGACGGGCCCAACAACGTCATCGTCCGCACCGGCCTTGGCATCATCGTGCTCAACAAGTATCCGTACTCGAACGGACATCTGCTCGCGGCGCTGGGCGAGCCCCGCCCGTCGCTTTTCGACTATGAGCCCGACCAGCGGGCGGCGCTGTGGCGGCTCACCGAGCTGGCGGCGGACCTGATGGAACGCACGCTCCAGCCGCAGGGCGTCAACATCGGGATCAACCAGGGCCGTGCCGCGGGTGCCGGCATACCCGGCCACCTGCACGTGCACATCGTCCCGCGCTGGATCGGCGACGTGAACTTCATCACGACCGTGGGCTGCATCCGCGTGATCCCCGCCGCGCTGGACGCCATGGCCGAGCGATACCGCAAGGTCTGGGCGACGCTGAATACCCCGTAGCGCGCCATTCGGACACGAACGCCGCATACGAGCCGCCACTGGCACGGAGCGGTGGCTTGGGTTGATTGCCTACGCCGCCATGCGCGCCCGACACCGCAGCCCGATGCGGTACCCGCCTGGCATCGGCTCGCAGCGTGCGACGACGCCCGCGTACACCGCGGTGCGCGGGTCGTTCGCGTACAACTCGACGCAGGTTCCCACCGACGCGCGCAGAGCCGAGATGAACCCGACTCCCATGTCGCTGACGTCCACCAGCTCGATGCGCGTGAGCATGCCCGTGCCGGCGTCGGCCGCCAGGGCCGCGGTCAAAGCACCTCGCGCCTTCTCACGCGGGCACGAGCGGCGCTCGAGCGGGATCGGGTCCAGAGAATCGTCCGGCTGGTATTGCTCTGCGATCGGCACGAGAGAATCCCCTGCTGGGTGCTGCCGGCGGGGATATCGGTCGGTCGCGGGGTGGGCTTTATGGGGAAGGCATCAGGCACTAGGCACCAGGGACCGGGCGTTGGGCGCGAGCGTGTTATACGGGACGGTGTCGAGGGGTCTCGCTACCGCCTTGGGCCGTTCGCCCGCCTTCCGAGGCGTCGTGCCATCAGGAACGCCAGCTCCAGCCCCTGCTGGTAGTTGAGCCTGGGGTCGCAGGGTGAGGCGTAGTTTGTCGAGAGCGATTCCTCGGTGACGCCCGACCCGCCGCCGATGCACTCGGTCACGTCCTCGCCGGTGAGCTCGATGTGCATGCCGCCCAGCCGCGACCCCAGCCGCTCGTGCTCGTCAAAGGTTGATTCGAGCTCGTCGCGGATGACGTCAAAGGCGCGCGTCTTGATGCCCGAGGCCGTGGTCACGGTGTTGCCGTGCATCGGGTCGCAGACCCATAACACGTGCCGCTCGCCGACGGCGCGGACGAGTTCGCCCAGGCGGGCCTTGACGGCTCCGGCGCCGAGCCTGGTGATCAGCACGATCTTGCCGGGCTCATCGGCGGGGTTGAGGCGGTCCAGCAGCGCGGCCAGCTCGTCGCCCCCGCACGCGGGCCCGAGCTTGACCCCCACCGGGTTGCGGATGCCACGGAAGAACTCGACGTGCGCACCGTCGAGATCGCGCGTGCGATTGCCGATCCACGGCATGTGGGCGGTCAGGTCGTAATGGCCTTGCCGCCGGGGGACGGTGCGCGTCTGCGCACTCTCGTACAGGAGGTTCAGCCCCTCGTGGCTCGTGAAGAACTCGACGCGCGTGAGCTCGTCCACCGCCCGCTCGCCCAGGGCTTCCATGAACTTGAGCCCGTCGGCGAGGTTGGCTGTCATGCGCTCGTACTCGGCGCGAAGCTCGCTCGAGACCCCGGCCTTGTCGAACCACGTCAGGTCCCAGTACTCGGGATGATGCAGGTCGGCGAACCCGCCCTCGACCAGGGCGCGCACGAAGTTCAGGGTCATCGCGGCGTGCTGATAGCCCGCGACCATGCGGCTCGGGTCGGGCCGGCGGGCCTTCGGCGTGAACTCGTCGCCGTTGACCAGGTCGCCGAAGTAGCTCTCGAGCGTGACCGTCTTGCCAGCGATGGTCCGCGTCTCGGTCGGGCTGGATCGAGGCTTGGCGTATTGACCGGCGAAGCGCCCGATGCGGACCACCGGCCGCTTCGAGCCGTGCACCAGCACCAGCGACATCTGCAGCAGGACTTTGAGCCGGCTGGTGATCGTGCGCGGGTTGCAGTCGTCGACGCGCTCGGCGCAGTCGCCGCCCTGGAGCACGAACCGCTCGCCCCGCTCCGCCTGCGCCAGTTGCTCGCGCAGCCGCTCGATCTCCCACGACGTGACCAGCGGCGGGAACGACTTCAGCCTGGTGAACGCCGCCTCGACCTCCTTCGGATCGTGGTAGCGCACCTGGTGGGCCGCGATGCGCGATCGCCAGGATTCGGGCGACCATGGCGATTCTCGCGTCGAGGCGGGCTCGGATCCGGCTGTGTCGATCGGCTTGGTCAACGCGGATTCGCTCCGTTGCATCGCGGCGCGAGAAATCGCGCGCCAGACTCCAATCGTAAGTCAGCAGCCACGCGCAAAGTGCGCGTGTCGCCTGTTCATCAAGTTTTTTTTGCACAAAGGCTCATTCCTGCGGCGGTCTGTGTCGATTGCCGACTCGTCTGGTCGTTGTTCCGCATCGGGCGGGATGCACGGACGACGGGCCGATCGTCGGCCTGAGAGTACCGGGCTCGAGGCGCTCCCGCGCCCCGCCCAGCCCAACGGAGTATCAAAGAATGCCCACGAAGTCCACGAGACGCAGCCGCAGATCCACCTCCAAGACGCGCACGCACAGCCGCAAGTCGTCCAGGAGGACCCCGACGCGCAAGTCCTCATCCAGCTCCAAGCGCACGCCGAGCAAGCGTGTCGGCTCGACGCGCAAGCCCGCCCAGAAGCGCACGACCAGGTCCAATAACAAGACCAAGTCCCGGACCATCCGCAAGAACACTTCAACCCGCAAGAACACCTCCGCCAAGCGCTCGCCGACGCGCAAGAGTTCGACGACCAAGCGCAGCCCGGCCAAGCGCGGCACCGCCAAGCGTGCGACCACTCGCAAGCGCACCTCGACCGCCCGCAAGAGCACGACCGCTAAGCGGACATCGACCAGGCGTTCGCCGACGCGCAAGAGCTCGACGATCAAGCGCAGCCCGGCCAAGCGCAAGGCCGTCAAGCGCGCGACCACCCGCAAGCGCACCACGACCGCTCGCAAGCCGAGCGCGAAGCGCGCCACAGCGCGCAAGAGCACGACCACCAAGCAGTCAAACGCCGGGCGCTCCAGCGCACGCAAGACCAGCAGGTCGCCCAGGCTGCGTCTGGTCGGCTCGCGCAAGACGGCCGGACGGTCTACCGCTCGCAAGAGCACCCGTCGTCGCGCAGCCTGATCGCCGGGCCGAACTCACCCGCACACTACGACCCCGGAGCCGCTGCTCCGGGGTTTTTGCATTGAGTCGCTGCCCGTGGCGGAGCCGATGCGTGTGCGTTCAGCCCGGGTCGGGCGCGTTCATCTCGCGAAGCACGGCTGTGGCCGGGTCCAGCCGCGCGATCCCGTTCGTCGCCAGGTGCCGACGCCACACCGCCTCGTGGGCGGACCAGAACGTCTCGAACGACCGGTTGGCGGACCGCGCCAGCGCCGCCTCACGGGCCGCGGCGCCCATCCGCGTGCGCTGAGCGTCGTCGGCGATCAGCCCGACCAGCCGATCGGCCCAGAGCGACGGCGAGATGGGCGAGAGCACGAAGCCGGTGCGTTCGTGCTCGACCAGTTCGGCCGGCCCACCGCGGTCGGTCACGATCGTCGCCAGCCCCGACGCGTGCGCCTCGAGCACCACCTGCCCGAGCGTGTCGGTGACGGACGGGAAGACGAACACGTCGGCCGAGGCATAGACCGTCGAGAGCGCCTCGCCGTGCCTGAACCCGAGAAACCGGACACCCTCGGGCCCGAGCAATCGCTCCATCTGCCGGCGGTACGGGCCGTCGCCGACGATCATCAACTCGGCCCTGAGCCCGCGTTCGCGGCACGCGGCCCTTGTGCGACGCCATATCTCGACGAGCGTCGGCATGTTCTTTTCGACGCTGACGCGCCCGACATACAGCACGCGCACACATGGTTCGCGGCCGCCAACCCCAAGCTGCTCCCACACCCCGGCGTCTCGATACCTGGGATGGAACACGTCGGTGTCCACGCCCGGCGGGATCATCTCGACCCGCTCGCCCGAGACGCCCAGCTCCGTGAGCGCCTCGATGTACGATCGGCTTCGGACGAAAACCGCGTCGAACAGGCTGTAGAACACTTTGAGCGATCGCGCCACCCACACCCCCGCCGAGTCGCCCACGATCCGCTCCGCGTACGCCGGGAAGTCCGTGTGGTGGATCCCCACGATCGGCACCCGCAGCATCCGCCCGGCGAGCAGGCCGACAAGCCCGACCGGGCCGGGCGTCGAGATGTGCACCAGGTCCGGCTGTCGGCGGTCGATGTGCCGGAGCATCTTCGTGATCGGCGGGAGCACCAGGTCCAGCGAGTCGTACCCGGGCAGCGGGGCCGAGGCGATCGGCTCGAAGTTCGACACGTTGTCCCACCGCGGCAGGGCCCGGCTCGTCGAGGAGACGACCTCCAGGTCGCACCCGTGCTCGGCCGCGTGCGACGCGGTGTCCTGGATGAATCGGCACACCCCGTTCACGTCGCCGAGCGTGTCGGTGAACACCATCAGACGCATGGGCCTGTCGAGCGGCGAGAGCCCCGCGCCCTCGAGCTCGTGCGCGAACCGTTCGACGAATCGGCGATCCTTGTTCTGGACAAACATCGCGGCGATGTCGGGCAGCTGCGCCGCCAGCAGCAGCAGGTACGAGTCTCCAAATTCGCGCGCCCGCCGGAGGTCGCCGGCGCGCAGTGCATCCAGCGCCGGCCGAGCCATCGCACGCCCGATCGCCGCGGTGAGTTCGTCCGTGAACTCGGCCATGCGCTCGTGCTCGCCCAGCGCCGGGCCGTCGATCCAGCGCCCCGGATCCAGCCGGGCGCGCAGGTCCGGGTATCGCTGCAGGACCGGTTTGAGCGTTTCGCGCAGCGCGTGAACGATCGGGCGTTCGCGGCCCGGCCGACGCCGCAGCCTTCGCCGCACCGCACGCCCCACGAGCAGCGCCCGGCTCGGGGGTTCGATGGCCACGCCGGCGAATCGGCCCAGCTTGCTCGCCACCGCCCGCCCGAGCGGGTCCGTTCGCCGCCCGAGGCGTCGCTGCGCGTACCGAGCGGTCACGGCCGCGATCTGGTGCGCCAGGTGCTCGCTCCGCCCCGCCTCGCCGCCCGCCTCGCACCGCCCGGACATGACCATGCCGAAGAACTCGGCCGGGTCGGTGATCTTCTCGCCGCCACCACCACGCACGGCTGTCCACGTGCGGCCGATGTTGATGAGCCCGTGGTCGTCGGACCCTCCGGTGCGGCCCTTGTCGCCCGCGTGTGGCCAGACGGGTTCGATCCCGTACCGCCGCGTCATGGCCGCGATCCGTTCGCTCGTGAGCGAGTCGAGGTATCGCCCCAGCACGCCCCGGTGCACGCCCAGGTGCGCGCCGCTGAGCGACTCGAAGCAGCGGAACAGCAGCGTGGCGATCTCGATGTGCCGCGTCGAGAGCCGACCGTTCTGCGCGTACAGCGGGTGCGCGAGCGAGTGCGGCAGATCCCGCTCGCGCAGCCAGGCCGCGAACTGGTACACGTCGTCGCGCAAGCCCAGCGCTTCAATCTGCTCGTGCTCGAGCGGGCTGAGCCGCCAGACGAGCACGTGCAGCGTGCACCCGTCCTCGGGGAATCGCGTCGAGACCTCTTCGCCGATGACGAATCGCTCGAACCCGCGCTCGTGCAGCTCGAGCGCGCCGTTGATCGTGTCGTGGTCGGTGATCGTGACCAGGTCCATGCCGCGAGCCCGCGCCTGGTCGTAGGCGTGCTCGGGCTCGGTGTAGCACTCGGCGGCGTCGATGAGCCCCGCTGCCGGGATGACCGGCTTGTCCGACGCGCGCGTGTGGACGTGCGTGTCCATGCGCGTCATGGCTGGGGGCGCGTCGGCGGGCGCGCGTGTCACCGGACTGGTCTTGTGGTCTCGCACCGCAGGCCCTGATTGTATAAGACCGTCGCACACGACGCCACGCCGACCATGCCGGGGACGAATCGCCGGCCCTTTCGACGGACTGTCAGCGCGCAAGAAACCGCCCCGCGCCTGGGAGGCATACAGGCGCGGGGCGTGTGCAGGGGATTCGTTCAGACGCCCCGATCCCGGCATCGGCCCCCGGGGGTGTGCCCCCGCCCGGCCCGGCCGAATCGCCGTCTTCACCCGGCGTCACGGTACCTCTACACTGCCAAACCGCTGGCGCCGGGGCAACTCGCCCCCCGTTTCCACGCCCCGGAGCAGCCGCCCAGCCCGCTCAGCCACCACAACCGCCCGCTGCCGAACGTACACTCACCAACCATGCCCGCGCACCTGGTCATCTACCCCGGTTCGTTCGACCCGATCACCTTCGGCCACCTGGACGTCATCCGTCGCGCACGGCGGCTGTTCGACGGGTTGATCATCGCCATCGGCCGCAACCCCGGGAAGGGCCAGCTGTTCACACCGGACGAACGCGTCGAGATGGTGAAGACCCTCACGGATGAGCTGATCGCCGAGGAGCCCGACGAGGCGGAAACCACGGTCCGGGCGTTCGCCGGGCTCACCGTCGACTTCGCCCGCCAGGTCGGCGCCAGCGCGCTGCTCCGAGGCGTGCGCAACGTGTCGGACCTCCAGTACGAGGTCCAGCAGGCCGTCACCAACCGCGAGGTCGCGGGCCTGGAGACCGCCTTCATCGTCGCCGGCCAGTCCTTTGCCTACACCTCGTCGAGCCTGATCAAGCAGATCACAGCGATGGGTCAGGACCTCAACGTGCTCTCCTCGATGGTGCCCCCGCTGGTGATCGAGCGGCTCGAACGCAAGAAACGCGACGGGCATCCCCTGCTCGAGCGCCTGCGCAGCGACCGCGATCCGATCACCGAGGCGTGAACACAACCTGAGCGCAGTTCTCACACGCCCCGAGCGATTCGCCCTGCCCGGGAGCTTCTGATCCGGGCCGGCCAGAGCCTGCAGCGCGCTAGGCGCCCGGAGGGCTCCCGTTGAAGCGGAAGCGACGCGGCACGGACGAAGTGATGCGGAAACTGTGCGCGGCCAAGCTCGCGGTGCCGCGCCGGCCGTACCGGGCGATCCCCGAGCGGATACGACAGGTCGGAGCGGTGTCGCAATGGGCTGTGCCGAGCTGACAGGTGGGAATCGCTCGCCGTGCAAACAAGGACCGAGCAAACTTCGACCTGCATCCGCCTCCTCCGCGCACCGTCGGGCTATCGCGCATGCTGTGCGAGGCAGCGACTCGATCGGTCCTCTCGAATTTGAGATATGCGCATCCGTTCGACGAAACGCTTTCTCGGGGAGGCGTTTCACCCGCGCCGAAAGCAGAATGGCGCAGCCGGGCGAGAACGAAAATGGGACAAGTCGGTTGATTGTTTGGGGCGCGCCGCATAGACTGCTTGTAGAGACTTGCCATGACGTTCACTGATCGTGAATTCTGGACAGTCATACACGGAATGGGATTCGGTGCGGTCTTCCTGCTGGCATTTGCCGGCGGGCTGGCGGGTCTGTGGAGCTTTCGTCCAGAGCTCGCGACGCCGGCCGGCCTGAAGGAGCGTTTGCGACGGCTGCTGGCCGGAACTTGGATTATGGCCATCATCGCATGGCTGACGGTCATCGTCGGGACATACACGGTGTATCCGTGGTATCGCGCCAAACCGCCGGAAGGCGCCGACCTGCGCGACTATCCCCGCTCCTATCTGCTCGCGGACGAGAACTTGGCGGGGTGGCACACGTTCGCGATGGAGTGGAAAGAGCACGTTGCGTGGATGACGCCGATCCTTGCGACAGCGGTCGCGTTCGTCGTTCTGAGGTACGGGCTGCGGCTTGCAGAGGATCCGCACCTCCGTCGTGCCTGCATCGTGCTTTTCACGATCGCCTTTCTTGCCGCTGCCGTCGCCGGCATGTTCGGTGCGTTCATCACCAAGGCCGCACCGATTTACTGATTCCCACGCCGTCTCCGTTCGCGGTTGTGGGCTGGAGCATGTCATGACCAACTCGCACGACATGGAAACCCTGGGCGGTGCGTCGGCGGCATTCGTGGCCTCGGGCATCGGCTGTGCAGCGCTGGGCTTGCTCACCACGCTGGCCCAGATCAGCGTAAGCGTGAAGAACCTGCTTAACTGGTGGAATCCCGCCGGGCCGCTCTCCGGGAAGAGCGGTCTGGCCGTGATCATCTGGATCGCGTCGTGGATCGTGCTGCACGCGGTGTGGAAGAACAAGGCGGTGAGCGTACACCGTGCCCTCACCGTCACGCTCGTGCTCATCGCCGTCGGCGTCATCGGCACATTCCCGACATTCTTCGAGATGTTCGGGCACTGAAGCACGCCCCCAGGAAAGGAGGACGACTCATGAGCGATGCAACTGAACGCAGCGTGAGCGCAATTCTCACACGCTCCGAATCATCCAATCGTCCGGCCCCGCTATTGTTACACCCGTTTCACCGTCCGGCCGCACTCCCGCCGCCGATCCCGGTAGAACGTGGCCCAGCCCGCCCGGCAACACCCCAGGAGTCTTCCATGACGCGATCGGCTCAACTCGCGTTCATGGTCGGCACGCTCGCCGGCGCCGCGTCCGTCTTCGCCCAGGTCTCCAGCGACGCCGCCCGCGCAGAGAGCGAGCACTTCGCCGCAAGCGCCCGGCTGCTCACCAGCGCGATCGCCCAGGACGCCCCGAGCGTCAGGGTGACCGGACAGCTCCAGTTCCGGTACGTCATCAATCATCGCGACCAAACGCCCGGAGCCGAGGACGACGCGGTCGGCTTCCAGACACGCCGGAGCAAGTTCAAGCTCGACGGCACGATCGCGGACCGCTGGAAGTACAAGGTGAGCACGGCGTTCAGCCGCAGCTCCGGCACGGGCTCGCTGGAAGACGCCTATGTGCGTTACATCGCCGACGACGGCTGGGAGTTCACCTTCGGCAAGTTCAAGCTCCCCTACGCGCGCGAGGAGTCGGTCAGCTCGACCGCGCAGCTCACCGCCGACCGCTCCGTCACCAACGCGTTCTTCAGCCTCAAGCGGTCGCAGGCGGTGCGTGCGGCGTGGGAAGGTGAAAGCGCTCGTTTCGCCGTCGCGTTTTCCGACGGCTCGCGGGCCGACAAAACCGATTTCATCTCCGCCGACGAGGCCGACTTCGCGCTGACCGCGCGCGGCGAATACCGCTTCGCCGGCGACGAGTGGGGCGCGTTCAAGCAGTTCACCTCGTTCCCCGGCAGCCCCTGGGCCGCCATGGCCGGCGCCGCCGTTCACTACCAGTCCGGTGGCGAGACATTCAACACGGCCGACGAGGATTTCACCGGCTTGACCGCCGACCTCAGCGTCCTGGGCGACGGCTTCAACGCCTTCGCCGCCGTCCTCTGGCAGCGCGTTGATCCCGCAGTCGGACCCGCGCTCGAGAACACCGGCCTGATCGTGCAGGGCGGCTGGTTCGTCGATCCGGCGTGGGAGCTGTTCGCCCGCTGGGACGCCGTCCTCTCAAATCAAGTCGACGACTTCAGCACCGTCACCGTTGGCGTCAACAGATATCTCCTGCCCGAAAGCCACGCCGTCAAGTTCACCGGCGACGTGCAGTTCTTCCTCGATGAGCAGGCCTCGACCGACGCGCCGGCCAGCACCGCAACGGGCCTGCAAGCCTCGACCCGCGATGGGCAGTGGGCGCTGCGGCTCCAGATGCAGCTGCTGTTCTGAGTCACGCCCGACCAGGCCGCGTAGCATCCCGCCGAATGCAGTTCAGCATCATCAGCATCGGCGCCATGTCGGTCAACGACCTGTGGGGCGAGCGCACCGCCACCCGCACCGGCCACGCCACGACCACGCTCATACGCTCGGGCGACATGGTCATCCTCGTGGACCCCGGGCTGCCCGAGCCGGCCCTGGTCGCACGGCTGGGCGAGCGCGCCGGGCTCAGACCCGACGCCGTCACCCACGTCTTCCTCACCAGCTTCCAGGCCGACACCCTGCGCGGGATCCGCGCCTTCGATCACGCCACGTGGTGGATCGGCAGCGACGAGCGCGAGGCGGTCGGCGTCCCGCTCGCACAGGAACTGCGAAAAGCCGCACGGGAGGCCGACGAGGAAACCGTCGGCATGTATGAGACACAGGTCGCGGCTCTGCGCCGGTGCGAGCCGGCACCCGATAGCC
>JADFOF010000268.1 GCA_022563015.1 Planctomycetota bacterium | reverse complement strand
CCAGTGTCCAGAAGGCCGCACGACGCCGAGGCTGAGCCCGCGAAGGCTCGGCTATCTCGGACCACCCTCGCGATCCAACCCTTCGCCCCGAGCGGGCTCAGACCAGGCGCATCGTGAACGAGCCCCGCGGCGCGCGCACGGGGCGCTGGACGTGTCAGACACACTGCACTCTTCGCTCGCGCCATGGGCTCGTCAGGCACCGACCCGACGCGTTGATTGAAACCGCTCGACGCGACCATCGCCGCCACCAGGAATATCATCGCACCGATCAGCACGCTGCCGGCATACGGAGCACGCGCCCCCAGGGTGCCGATCCGCCCCACCGACACCCCAAACCGCATGAACAGAGCCCGTCCACCACGCTTCGTGCCATCGACCGATTGACGACCCCCGGTTTGACACACCCGACTCGATCGCCCACGCTATGCGCATGAAACGCCCAACACTCACCCCGGTCGTGTCCCTCCTCGCGCTGCTCATCAGCATCGGCGCCCACGCCCAGCCCGCAGACCTCGTCATCGAGAACGCCCGCATCTGGTCCGACGGCCGCGACGACCTCGCACCCTTCGCCGCCATCCGCGACGGCCGATTCGTCCACGTCGGCCGGCGCGACGACTCCCTCATCGGCCCGGACACGACGATCCTCGACGCCGCCGGCCGCGTGGTCATACCGGGTCTCATCGACTCGCACGTCCACTTGCTCTCCGGCGGGGCGAGTCTCTCCGCCATCCAGCTCCGCGACGCCACCAGCAAGCAGGACTTCATCCGACGCGTCGCCGACTGGGCCGACACGCTCCAGCCCGGCCAGTGGATCCTCGGCGGCCGATACTCCACCGAGAGCTGGGCCAGCCGCGAGCAGCCAACCAAAGACTGGCTCGACCTCGTCACCGGCGACCACCCCGCGTGGCTCTCACGCATGGACGGCCATTCCGGACTCGCCAACTCAATCGCGCTCGCCCTCGCCGGCATCACGCGCGAAGGCCCGACCGACCCCGAGGGCGGCGTCATCGATCGCGACCCAACCACCAACGAGCCCACCGGCATCCTCCGCGAGAGCGCCATGGGCCTGGTCACCCGGCACATCCCGCCAACCGCCGAGCAGGACCGCGCCCAGAACCTCAAACGCGCCATGCATCACGCCAACGCCAACGGCATCACCGCTGTCACCGAACTCCCCGGCGGGGCCTCACTGAGCGTCTACGAATCCCTCGCCGACGCCGGCCAGCTCACCTGCCGACTCTACCTCTACCCGGCCGCCCGCGACGACGCCCTGCTCTCGATCAGACGCTTCCGTGCCGTTCCGCACTGGCTCCAGATCAACGGCATCAAGTCGTACATGGACGGCAGCCTCGGCTCGCGCACCGCCTATATGCGCGAGCCCTTCCTCAACAATGAGCCCAGCCGCCCAGACTGGCGCGGTCTGCTGGCCGACGGCGTCGCCGACGGCACGTTCATTGCCAACGCTTACGCCGCCCGCGACGCCGACCTCCAGATCATCGCCCACGCCATCGGCGACCAGGCCAACCACTACCTCATCGAAACCCTCGACGCGGTCTACGCCGACGCGCTCCCGGATGCACGATGCCGTTCCGAGCACGCACAGCACCTGCTCCCCGGGGACATCGAGCGCTTCGCCACCCTGGGCGTCATCGCCTCGATGCAGCCGTTCCACAAGGCGGACGACGGTCGATACGCCGAGGAGTACATCGGCGAGGCCCGGTGCCGATCCAGCTACGCCTACCGCTCGCTGCTCGACGCCGGCGTCGTGCTCTGCTTCGGCTCCGACTGGCCGGTGGTCACGATCAACCCGTTCCTGGGCATCGAGGCCGCCGTCACCGGCCGAACGCTCGACGGCAAGCTCTGGCAGACCCAGGAGAACATCACGGTCGAAGAAGCCCTCCGCTGCTACACGTCCACCGCCGCCTACGCCATGTTCGCCGAGAACGAGATCGGCCGGATCGCCCCCGGCTACCGGGCCGACTTCGTGATCCTCAACGCCTCGCCCTTCGACCCCGACCCGGACTTCTCCGCCATGGCCCCGGTGGCGACATACATCGAGGGCCGACTCGTGTACGACGGCTTGCGGTAGGTCGGATCTCCGAGCCGACCTCGGTGGGTCAGCTCTCCGAGCTGACATCTGACCGCACATCGACTCTCCGAGCTGATGCCGGTGGGTCAGCTCTCCGAGTTGACATCTGACCGTACATCGACTCTCCGAGCCGACGTCACCTCGTCCCGATGAGCTCCATCTCCCCGTGCTGCTTCATCGAAGTCGTCGGCACGTCCTCGCCGAAGCCAGCCAGCCCGATTTGGTAACTCATCGTCATGTCGAAGCTCGACCTCTGAATCCGGCCCTCCCGCACGTCGAACTCGATCTTGCCCGTGACCTCCCACTCCGATTTGCCCGGATTCACGAAACTCAGGTCCGCCTCCGCTCTTATCTGCGTGATCTCGCCCTCGGCCTGGATGATCGCGAGCAGGACGCCGCGCGTTCGTTTGAACTTGTCCAGTGTGTACTCGATGCGCGTGACCAGCGTGCCGACCAGCGGCATGTGCTGCTCGCCCGAGACCGTCCACGACTCGCCGCGGCGGACCGCGCGGGCCGGCACCACGCGCAGCTGCTGTTCGAGCTGCCGGCGCACCGACTCATCGCTCAGCGAATCGCGAAAGAGCGCGGTGAGGGCGGCCACCAGCGGGTTCGACTCGCCCGCAGCTTCCAGCGCGTCATCCAGGATCTTGCTCGCGCCCTGGACCGAGTGCACCTTGCCCTCGGGGCCGACGGTGAACGTGATCGTCTTGCCCACGAACGCGGCAAACGGCTTGACCAGCCGATGGTCTTTCTTGGGCTCGTCGCTCGGTTTGGTCGAGTCGTAGGTGACTTTCTCGTGCGGGTCCGAGGCCTGGATCCTGGCCGACTCGTACGTCTGCTCGACCGTCGCCACGCCCTTGTCATCAACCGCTGTCACCTCCCGCCTGATCTTGTACGAGATCGTCCATTCGTTTGCGGACTCTTCGTGACCCGACACCGCCCAGCTCAGCTCCTGGGTCGTGCGGTATCGCAGCACCTGCCCCTCGACCCACCTCCATCGGAGCACCTCCTCTCCTCTCTGCTGCGCCCCGGCCTGTGCGCACACAGCGAGCGTCAGGCACGCGGCTGCGACTCGTGATGTGGTGGCTGGCATTGCGATCTCCTTTATTTTGATCCGCCCAGTTGTACCAGAAGATCAGCCTGCGGGTTCACCCCGTGCGCACAGGGCCGTCACACGAGCCCAGCGCCGTCCCGCCCGCGCGGATCCCGCGCCCGATCTGTTATCGCGGACCTGCGACCCAGGCCCACGCAACCCAGTCGCCCAACCCCGGGTTCGACCCATCTCCTGCGATCGACCCGGCCATCTTTGCCGATCGGGGCTTTCCTTATCAGTCGGCCCCGGCAGCGGTCGATGCAAAGGCCCTACCCCCGACCGCCGACGGTCTGGAGCCCCGCACATGCCCGACGACCCGTCCGCCATCGCCAACCCGAGCGCCCCGTCTGAGATGAGCGCCGAGGTGCTCTCGGCCACGAACATCCGCCTCCGATGGCGAGGCCCGCTGGATCGGAACACGCGCTACCACATCTGGCGGCGTCTGAACGACACCGGCCCGTTCCTCCGCGTCGCGTCGGTGCAGGCCGGCACTTTCACGGACGGCGGCGTGCCCGACGGCACACACGACGTGAGCTACTACGTCGTGACGGAACTCGAGGGTCGGACATCGATCGGCACGTCCGAAGTCATCGCGGTCCACCTCGGCGCATCCGCGGCGGCGTAGGGCGTCCTTGTACAGGGTGTCGCGTCGAGTTGCGTCCGGACGCCGAGTCTGAGCCCGTTGCGGGCGAAGGCTCGGATGGCTCGGGTGTATGGGT